>JBBSNU010000367.1:0-5630 GCA_038260455.1 Chroococcales cyanobacterium
CGGCCGTTATCAATCAGCGCATCCACGGCTTCTTGTAACATCCGCTTTTCGTTGCGGATGATAATTTCCGGCGCTAGGATTTCTTGCAGTCTCGCCAAGCGGTTGTTGCGGTTAATCACTCTCCGATAAAGGTCGTTGAGGTCGCTCGTTGCAAAACGCCCGCCGTCTAGCTGTACCATCGGCCGCAAGTCTGGAGGAATTACCGGAATCACATTGAGCACCATCCAATCGGGATGAGAACCCGTAGCGATAAAGTTGTCAATTACCCGCAAACGTTTGATTAACTTCGCGCGTTTTTGACCTTTAGCATTAGCAATATCTTCGCGCAGCTTTTCCGCTTCGCTTTCTAGCGGAATATTTTGCAGCAAAACTTGCAAAGCTTCAGCACCGATTCCTACTTCTACGCCTGTCAGGGTCGAATCTTCGCTGTAAAGTTCATCTTCTATTTCCAGCCAAGCATCTTCTGTGAGCAATTGCTTGTATTGCAGCTTTTCAGCATTACCAGCATTCAACACAACATAGGCGTTGAAATAGACAATTTGTTCGACATCTCGCAGCGGCATATCTAACAGAATCGCCATGTAACTGGGGATACCTTTGAGATACCAAACGTGAGCGACTGGAGCTGCTAATTTGATAAATCCCATGCGGTGGCGGCGGACGCGAGATTCTGTTACTTCAACACCGCATCTCTCGCAAACAATGCCTCTATGACGAACTCTTTTGTACTTGCCACAATGACATTCCCAATCTTTTGCAGGCCCAAAAATTCGCTCGCAAAACAACCCGTCCATTTCCGGCTTTAATGTGCGATAATTTATGGTTTCTGGTTTCAAAACTTCGCCAGTTAGCTGACCATTGGGTAAAGTTCTCTCTCCCCATTGTCTAATTCTTTCAGGTGAAGCTAACCCAATCTTTACATAATCAAATCGTTGTTCTATCTTAGCCATTCTTGACTCCAATTGATGATTTACTAGAAATTATTGACCGTAATTTATCTTTCTTGATTGATTCTTTAGCGACTAAATCAATGTCAGACTCCTTTATAAGTGATATTATTTTTAATATCAGAAATAACACTTTTGGACACTCCAAAGTCTGGAGCAATTTTAGCAAGGGATTCTCCGGCTTTGATTCGTTCTCGCACATCTTGCGCTTGAGCAAAAGTCAGTTTGCGATCGAGATATCCACCCATGCGAGGAATCGGAATCTCTTCGCCTGCTTCCTTCCATGTCAGGTGATACTTAATATTGTGTATAGTTATCGGATTTACGCTGTATGCTTCAGCTAGATCCTTCATTCTCTCTCCTGCTGCTAGTTTTTGCCGGATTTCTCGCACCTTCTCCCAGTCTAATTTTGCATTGGAAAGGGGATGACTTTTTCCTTGGGTGCGTCCTTTTTTGGAAGCATCTAATAAATTCTGAGTGCGAGTACCAGCCCAGAGGTGTTCTGGATTAATACAACTGGGAGTATCGCAAGTATGGCAAGCATCCATATAAGTTGGAAGTTCATATCCTAATTTCTCTGCTAAAACAGCACGAGTAACTGATTTCGATTTCCCATTTTTGAAGTGCCTACCATAGCCTGCACCATCTTTTGCGCCTTGAAAAATTATGCAGCCGTTGTCTTGAATTTCTCCTACAAAGCGTGGGGAAACTGTGGTGAAGTTATCGGGGATATTTGCCTGAACGATCTTAGTAATAGTTTCATTTTGTACCCCATACTCTCTTGCTAGGTGGTTCTTGGCTGTTCCAGATAAATATTTAGTCTGAATTTCTCGCAGTTGTTGGATAGACAATTTACCAATTCCCGGAATACTTTTGCGTCTGGGAGTTTTGCGTTAGCGCAGCCCTCGAAGAGGATCGCGCCCCATCATCTGTCCCGTATTCTCAGCAGCAGACCCCGCTACCAGATGTTCCGGGTTGATACAGCCTGGATTGTCGCAGGTGTGGCAAGCAAAATAACCGGAATCGAGGAATCCTGCTATTTTTGATTCGAGGACTAATCGGTGGACTAATACCGTTTTGCCATCGATCCACTTGCGCCCGTAACCATTGCCAAACTTACTGCCTTGCCAGTTAATACAGCCTGTCTCCCGATCGAATTCTCCTTCAATTCCGGGGATAACTGTTACAATAATCATGTCAGCGTCTCTCCTTGTTAGAGCGTTGATTCGCCTCAGAAGTGTTCGTACCACTGCTGAGGCATTTTTATTTGAGATTGTCGATTAAAGATTTTAGATTAAATGTTGCCAAGAAATCTAAAATCTTTAATTGTTAATCTTCGTCTTCGTCGCGAGAAAGCGATTCGTAAGTGGGCCTGGAGGGCGATCGCCTGCCGCCAGCATCCGCCATCAAATCCACCTCAACGTGCTCGCTGCCTTCGTCGTTCGTATTCACTTTGTGCACGGCAATGTCCAAACACAAAGACTGCAACTCCCGCATCAGCACTTTGAACGATTCCGGCGTACCGGGGCGCGGGATGGATTTGCCCTTGACGATCGCATTCAAAGCCTCATTTCTGCCCTGCATATCGTCCGACTTGACTGTCAGCAACTCCTGCAAGGTGTAAGCGCAGCCGAAGGCTTCCAGAGCCCAGACTTCCATTTCCCCGAACCGCTGTCCGCCCTGCTGCGCTTTGCCGCCCAAAGGCTGCTGCGTCACCAAGGAGTAAGGCCCGGTGCTGCGGGCGTGGATTTTGTCGTCTACCAAGTGGACGAGTTTGAGCATATAGGCGATGCCGACTGTGATTGGGCGATCGAACGGTTCCCCAGTTCTGCCGTCATAAACTATAGTCTTGCCTGGGTGTTTTTCGTTAAACACCCAAGGCTTGCCAGTTTTGTCCCGCGCTTCCTCCAACTTGCCGTGAACGGTTTCCCGCGACTTTTCAGCGCCGTGCATTTCGTCAAACGGCACCATCTTGAACCGCATCGACAGATTTTCGCCCGCCCAGCCTAGCAAGCACTCAAAAATTTGACCGACGTTCATCCGTGACGGTACGCCCAAGGGGTTGAGCGCGATGTCAATCGGAGTACCATCGGGCAAGTAGGGCATATCTTCCTTCGGCAGAATCCGGGAGACGATCCCTTTGTTACCGTGGCGGCCGGCCATTTTGTCGCCAACTTGAATTTTCCGTTTTTGGGCGACATACACGCGGACGACCATGTTAGCGCCAGGGGGCAGTTCGTCGCCTTGTTCGCGGGTAAAAAGGCGCACGTCTACGACGCGGCCTTTTTCGCCGTTGGGAACGCGGAGGGAGTTGTCGCGCACGTCGCGGGCTTTTTCGCCGAAGATTGCTCTGAGCAATTTTTCTTCGGGGGGTTGGTCGGATTCACCTTTGGGGGTGACTTTACCGACTAGGATGTCGCCGGATTCTACAAAGGCGCCTTTGCGGATGATGCCCTGTTCGTCTAGCTGGCGTAGGGCGTCTTCACCGACGTTGGGAATTTCGCGGGTGATTTCTTCGGGGCCGAGTTTGGTTTGGCGGGCTTCGATTTCGTATTTCTCGATGTGGATGCTGGTGTATACGTCTTCGTACACCAATCGCTCGCTGATGAGCATTGCGTCTTCGTAGTTGTATCCTTCCCAGGGCATATAAGCTACGAGGATGTTTTGACCGAGGGCGAGTTCTGCGCCTTCGGTGGAGGAACCGTCGGCGAGGACTTGACCTGCTACGACACGATCGCCCTCATAGATCAAGGGGCGCTGGTTCAAGCAGGTATCTTGGTTCGATCGCTGGTATTTTTGCAGTTCGTGTTCGATGCAGCCGGCGTATTTTTGCTTCCAAACCGAAGGCTGTCTGACTTTGAGTTCGTCGTACTCGCGAATCAGGAAATTTTCCTCACTGGAATTGGACTCGGCATCTGGCGCCAGGGGCTTGACAATAATCCGGGTAGCGTCGATGTAAATGACTTCGCCGTCAATCCGCGAAACTACCACCATCCCCGAATCTCGGGCGGCCTGAGCTTCCAAGCCGGTACCGACCAGGGGCCGTTCGGGTTTGAGCAGCGGCACGGCTTGCCGCTGCATATTCGAGCCCATCAGAGCGCGGTTGGCGTCGTCGTGTTCCAAGAACGGGATCAGGGAGGTGGCGACGGAGACGATTTGAACTGGGGAAATCGCCATGTAGTCCACCTGCATCGGGGTGGTGGTGGTGAATTCTTGGCGGTAGCGGACGGCTACGGTTTCGCCCAAGAGGTTGTTGTTTTCGTCGAGGCTGATGTCTCCGGGGGCGACGCGCAAGTCGTCTTCTTCATCGGCTGTCATGTATATGGGGGCTTTGTCCCGCAGCACCTGTCCTTTTTCGACTGGGTAAAAAGGTGTTTCGATGAAGCCGTAGGGGTTGACGCGGGCGTGGGTTGCTAGGGAACCGATCAGGCCGGCGTTGGGGCCTTCTGGTGTTTCGATCGGGCAAATCCGGCCGTAGTGGGACGGGTGAATGTCTCGCACTGCGAAACCTGCGCGTTCGCGTGTCAGACCTCCAGGGCCGAGGGCGGAAAGCCGGCGTTTGTGGGTCAGTTCTGCGAGGGGATTGGTTTGATCCATGAACTGGGATAGCTGCGAGGAACCGAAGAATTCCTTGATTGCTGCTACCAGGGGTTTGGGGTTGACTAGGGAAGCGGGGGTGAGGGAGTCTGGGTCGGAGACTGTCATGCGTTCGCGGATGATCCGTTCTAGGCGGTTGAGTCCGACTCTGACTTGGTTTTGCAGCAGTTCGCCGACGCTGCGGACGCGGCGGTTTCCTAAGTGGTCGATGTCATCCGTCGAGCCGATGTCGAATTCGAGGTTGATCAAATAGTCGATCGCGGTCAAGATATCTTGGGATGTCAGCACCCGCACGGTGTCGGGGACGGTCAACCGCAGTTTTTTGTTGAGTTTGTAGCGGCCGACTTTGCCTAAATCGTAGCGTTTGGGGTCGAAAAAGCGGGAATTGAGGAGCTGTTCTCCTCCGGCTACGGTGGGGGGTTCGCCCGGTCGCAGTTTGCGGTAGAGCTCCATTAGAGCTTCTTCTTCGCTGAACTGTCCTTCTTTTTCGATCGTTTTTTGGAAGTATTCGGGGTGGCGCAAACTGTCGTAGATTTCGCCGTCTGTGAGTCCTAGGGCTTTGAGGAGGACTTGGGCCGATAGTTTGCGGGTTTTGTCGATTCTGACCCAGACTAAATCGTTTTTGTCGGTCTCGAATTTGAGCCACGCGCCGCGGTTGGGGATGAGACTGGCGTTGTAGGTACGGCGGCCGTTTTTGTCGGTTTCCGATTTGTAGTACACGCCGGGCGATCGGACGATTTGGTTTACGATTACTCGTTCCGCACCGTTGATGATGAACGTGCCGCGTTCTGTCATTAATGGCAAGTCGCCGATGAAGACTTCTTGTTCTTTAATTTCGCCTGTTTCTTTGTTGATCAGGCGGGTTGGTACGTACATTTGTACCGAGTAGGTGCTGTCCCGGCGCTTGGCTTCGTCTACGTCGTATTTCGGGCGCTTGAGTTTGAAGTCTTTGCCCATGAAGTGGAGTTCTAGCTTGCCGGTGTAGTCTGAGATCGGGGAGAAGCTATCGAGTTCTTCGATCAGTCCGGCTTCTAGGAACCAGCGAAAACTTGCCCGCTGGATTTCGATCAGGTCGGGCAAGGTGAA
>JBBSNU010000368.1:0-5618 GCA_038260455.1 Chroococcales cyanobacterium
ATCATGTGATATGAAACTAGCAACTGCGTCAAAGCTAGCGGGTAACTTTGCAGAACTTCGCCAGTTGTCCCGATTAGTTTGCCAATTTCCGGGTTGCCTTGGGCGCTGCAAAATCCCCGCAGGTGCGGCATTTCGTTGCACAAAATCTTTTCCAGTTCGTTTACTTGTTCGTTAGTAGCGTGGGAGTCTACTTCCAACACGTCAACCGGTTTACCCATATCCCGATCGAGTCCTAGGCGAATTGCAGGTTTAAAATTATCGCTGCCTCGGGCTAAAATCTCAGTAAAATCCGGGTGAGGAATTGTCGGTCTCAGCACTAAACGGACGTTCAAATTTACTTCGTTGTCCTCTTGAGGTACGTAAAAACTAACTACAACATCGGCAAACTTACGCTGGGGACGAATAAAATTTTCTGAATCATTTTCTCGCTTTTTCATCTCTGCAAGCACCTGTTCTTCAGTATAACCGCGCTTCATAGTATCGCGCTTAACTTTCCACTGAGTTCGCAATTCTTCTGGGGGAGCGAGATACACTTTTACATCGTAAGCATCGCGGATTGCGCGAGTTGAGTAACCCAGCAAACCTTCAACTATTACAAATTTATTGGGCTTAATGTATTCCGGCGGATCGAATGTACCTGAGTCGTGGTTGTAAATAGGTTTGAGAATTGCTTGTCCGGTACGCAACAGGCCCAGGTGCTGCTGCATGATGTCTAGGTAATTGCAGTCGGGATGCAGTGCTGTAATCCCAATTTCGGCCCGCTGCTTTCTGTCGTACCTATGATAGTCGTCCGTGCAAATTATCGTGACATTTTCTGGCCCCAATACTTGGGCAATTCCCCGCGTCAGAGTGGTTTTGCCTGCTGCGCTGTCTCCGACAATACCGAGAATGATTGGTCGATCGCTCATTGTTTTTACCCCGACGGACAATAGCAAATTTTTTATCAATCTTAAATCTTATCAAAATTCGGTTCGATCCGATCGCTAATCGCATAGTTTGACTTGCTCTCTCCGGGAGTCTCCCCAACCTGTCAGGAATTATGCACGCGGGGTCAAAAACCTGGTTTCTGCATCAAGCATCTCTCGGAAATATCGACGATTTTTCAGAGAAACCGGGTTTTTGTGTTAGTCCTACGTGTGAAATTATTGTAAAATTTCTTAATAAAATGTGACACCGCAAACTCCCAGAACATCTGATTAAACAATCGCGCTCATTTTTCAACTGCAGGCGAGGCGCAGTTTGGAATCCTACTACAGTCAAAATTTCCGGAAAATTACCGCTGCAAAGTGTCCGAGTAGTCTGTGAGTGTAGTGCAAATTGCAGCAGCGGTGGGACTGGTGGGATATTTTTGGTTTTAAAACGCGCAGCAAGCAGTGCATCAACTTGCCGGTCAATCTACGCGGAGGGCGATCTAATTTACCCGGAATATAAAGTTTTAGCCAAAGCTTTCGCTATGCCTGACAAATTAGGATAAATTTAAATTATCGACTAAATCATTTGTAATCTAAAATCTAAAATTTAAAATCTACAATCTAAAATTTAACATAGTATGAGTCCGTAACAAGCCGATGAATCAACCATATTCTCAAAAAAATAAAGGCAGTATTTTAATAGTTGACGATAGTGTTAATAATTTAACGTTATTAGAGCGTATTTTATCTAGGAAAGGTTATGAAGTACGACTTACATATGATGGTCAACAGGCGATCGATTCTGTGAATTTGACTCTACCTGACTTGATTTTGCTGGATATTATGATGCCCGGTATGGATGGCTATGAAGTTTGCAGTCGCTTGAAAGCGAGCGATCGCACTCGCGGCATTCCCATTATTTTTCTGAGTGCTTTGGTAGAAGTTTCTCATAAGGTGAAAGCTTTTAATGCTGGCGGGGTAGACTACATTACTAAACCTTTTGAAGCCGTAGAGGTGGTAGCTAGGGTTGAAAATCAATTGCGGCTGAAGGAACTAGAAGTGCAACTTACCGAGAAAAATATGATGTACCGCCGGGAAATTGCCTATCGAGAACAGGCAGAAATTGAAACGCGGTTACTGTTGGAAACAACTAAGTTGCAGAAAGAAGAAATTGAAGAACTGCTATTAAATATTTTGCCGAAAGCGATTGCCGATCGCTTGCAGGAGGGACAAAGCATAATTGCTGACAGCTTTTCGGATGTCAGCGTTTTATTCGCCGATTTGGTGGAATTTACGAATTTTGCATCTCAACAAACTGCTGCTGAAACGGTGAAAGTTTTGAATCAGATTTTTACTGAATTTGACCAGTTGTCGTTGCAGCACGGTTTGGAGAAAATCAAAACTATTGGCGATGCTTATATGGTAGTCGGCGGTTTGCCGGAACCGCAGGAAAATCACGCTTTGGCGATCGCCCAAATGGCACTGGATATGCAAGCTGCTGTCGCTAGCTTTAATCTCAAAAACAATCACAGCTTTAGTCTCCGCATTGGGATCAATATTGGTGCAGTCGTGGCTGGAGTCATTGGTTTAACTAAATTTAGTTACGATTTGTGGGGGGATACGGTGAATGTTGCTCACCGAATGGAATCAAACGGTATTCCGGGGGAAATTCAGGTGACTGCTGCGGTTTACGAGCGTTTGAAAGATAAATTTTCGTTTAAAATGCGCGGTGCTATTGAGATTAAAGGTAAAGGAGAAATGATAACTTATTTTTTGCTTGGTCGAAATTAGTCATTAGTTCGTGTCGAATTAAATAAACATAAATTATGTAGGGACAGGTTCACAAACAATCTATAATTTACATACTTAATATGGATAAACCCGCCCTCACCAATCGATAATTCAGATGTGAACGCATTGGGGGTTAGAAACCCGGTTTCTCCGAATTTTTGCGATTATCAACTAAAAATATACTAATCCGATCGATTATCGTAACAAAAACAGTTCGTAGTGTGGACTTTAGTCCGCTCTATATTGCGGACTAAAGTCCGCACTACGAACCAATCTTAGCAATACCGTTCACTTAAGTCAACGTAGGCTGCGTCGCCAAGAACAACTCTCGCCAGGGAACGCCAGATTAAACGAGCGATGTACTCTACAACTTATAACTTAAGTAAATCGTATTGATATAGAGCGGACTAAAGTCCGCACTACGAACCAATCTTAGATTTGGCAATTCAACGGACAGGATATCATATTATGTCCGTTGAATTGCCCGCGATCGAATTCTGTCGCGTGGTGGGGGCGGGTTGATGTAGATTGTTTGTCTGAATCAAAGATTGTTGGTGAAACCCGCCCCTACAGGATTGACGTTTTACCAGTCATCTTGGCGCTTGTTGCTGTTGGTTTCCCAATCGTCGGATTGCAGCGGCTGATGCAGAGGTTCTGGTTCCACTTCTGCTGACATTTCTAATTCGGGTTCCGATTCTTGTTGCTGATAAATATTGAGAGGTTCGACAACGCGGGCGATCGCATCTTTGACAAATGCTTTGACAAACTCGTCTTTCCGATTTAACTGAAATTGCCTTTGCACGACTTCGGCAATGCCACCGTCGCCCCAATCTTGGTCGTGTCGGAAATATTCAATAAAACTTTTCCCGGCAATTCTGGTTAAATAAGCGGCGCTGACTGCTTGAATTGCTTTGCCGAGCACAAACCCGGCTACGCTTAATTGCAGCGCCCTTGAAACTACTTGAATTACCCCTTCAACTATGCCCAAACTTGCTAGAGTTTTTGCCAGAGACAATGCCAATTCTTTGGCGCGATCGATATTTAATTCGCAGCCGTAAATCTTGGCAATTTCTACTACCATTTGAGCGTTAACTGCTGCTGTCGCTAACAAATCCACAACGGGCAAAGGCGTGACGGCAATTACTCCGGCTCCGATCCACTGAAATCGCTCTACTACTTTATCAGCGGCGCGCCGTCTTTGAGCGTCAATTAACTTGCGCGCTTGGTCTCCCAAGTGCTGAGATTGCAACAAAATATTGTCGGCAATTAAGTCTTCGCCTTCGGCTCGCAAAATTGCTGCGATGCGCCGAATTAATGGCATCATATCCGGGTCTGGTTGAAATATTGTACCACTTTCTAGTACAACTTTTTGCGGGTTGGCGCTAATTGCAACTACATCCATTGCTGATACAAAACCTTTGACTCGCTGCCGCAGCCGATCGAGAATTTCGTCTTTGTCGCTGTCGGGATAAAGGTCAACTTTATTAAAAACTACGATCGACCTTTTGCCAATTTCTGCCAAAGTCCGCAGCGGTTCGTACTCAGATTTACGCAAATCGCCGTCCAAAACAAATAAGATCAAATCTGCCCGGGCCGCCAACTGACGCGCCAATTCCTCTCTGTAAGTCCCCGCTACTCCCGCTTCCAAGATGCCTGGGGTATCAGTAATTGCTAATTCGCGATCGATTCCTTTCAATGAAAGAGTGTAAGTTTCTCCAACTTCCGTAGTTCCCATCGGCGCGCCCACCTCTCCCGCCATCCGCCCCACCAACGCATTGACAGCCGAAGTTTTCCCCGCAGAACCGGTGCCGAAAACTACGATCCGAACATTGCCGCGGGCCATGTTCGCTTCAATTTCGCGGGCTCTCAACAGCAAAGCTTGCCGCGCTACTTCATCTTGAATGCGATCGACTTGCTGCCTAATTGCTTTAAGATTTTCCGAAGCAGCCTCACTTTTTACAACAGGAACCTTCGGATTAATCGCCCGTTTTCCCTTAACTTTTCCCGGACGTTGCAGCAGCTTAAAATAATAAAACAGCGCAAAAATTAACGTTCCCAAAAGTACAATTATCAGGAAAATCAGCAAATTAGCCAGCAACGGAGAAGCAGACAGCGCAACTTGACTGTAAAGCCCTGTCAAGGAACTTATCAGGCCAATAATCAGCCCCAGGGTGAGGCAGAAAGCAGCAATTAAGGTTAACAGGCGCGGCAAAGGCATGAGGGGGCGGCAAATAAAAGGGTTATACTTTGATTCTTACATTGTGATGATAATTCGGAACCGATCGAGTGCCCGATCGCACTGCTTAGGAATGAAAATTTAATAACTTAAGCGATTGCTCGTTACTTTCGCTCTGCCTGGTAATGCAGATCCGGAGGCTCTGCCTCCTTTGATCTGGCAACTTACAGGAGAGAGGACTGTAGGAGGTGTTTAAGTTATTAAGTTTTCGATCCTTAGTCTGCCAATCCCGATTCTGCTTGTGCTGTCAGCAGAATGCAAGCGGGTTTGAGTGCTAGCGAGTGCGATCGGACAAATGAGCGCCCAAAGCTGCAATTGTAGCGGGTGCAGGCTGTTTATTGCTGCGCTCACCCGCCCGATCGCCGAAAGGGAGCATCTCAGTTTTGCATTATAGTGCGAGCGTCCCCGAAGAGCGAGTACAATACGCGAGCTCTTGAGGTGCTCGCACTATCATAAAAAAAATGCTTTTTGCAACACTGAGATGCTCCCAGCCGAAAGCCGATTTCTTGAAACCTAACTATTTCATCTGTCATTTATTCGATCGCCCCTCAAGCCACACTTCTTTATCAAAAAAATAAATATCGCATTGAGTTACGTATAAACACGGTTTCTTAACGCAATACCAGTTTCATTCAAAGAATGCAACTGATCGAGTCCGCGATCCAAACCCTTACCGAATC
>JBBSNU010000369.1:0-5618 GCA_038260455.1 Chroococcales cyanobacterium
AATGCTAGGGTATTCAATTAAATTACTAATTCATTATCTAAAATTTGGAGATGTTCCAATTACCCATCAAAATCCCAGAAATCATTTTCGGCTCCCCTCTCGTATTTTTGCCCGTATCATACTCTGATTCAGCAACGCCCGACGCTCTAGCATAAAGTTCCTACATTATACACTTTACACCGCAAACCCAGAAGAGCCGTATAGCTTTCAATCGAATATCTACACCTTTGATCAATACCGATCTGCGATACTTGGGACACCAAACAATATGGTAGTTACAAAAGTAGGTTACGTTGGCATTTGACTTGAGTTTTACTTTCATTTTTACAGTATATATCCACCAGCCTGTATATTGTGTTTTGATATGTAAAGAATATTGAATGCGGTTGAAACCGCTGCCGACTTTTCCCCGTGTCTGAAGCCAGGGGCCCGGCGGGCTCGCTCTTCGGTCAAATTTGCTGTACCAGAGACTGTTTCGTACTCCTAGCTTTCTTAACAATTTTAGGACGTTTAAAAATCAAACAATTTTGGTCGTACTTCGATTCGTGGTGCATAGCCACAAGTTCCCACCCATCCTCCCCCAACTGATTGATAAATAGATGCAGCGAGCCTTGTTTCCAATCTCGCAATTCCTCACCATTTACATATAAACTAATCAGCTTATTGCCAAAAGGATACATATTTGCATCCACAAAACAATATTCCCACTTTTGCATAGTTATCCTTAATGTAGTCATTAGTCATTAGTCATTGGGCATTGGGCATTGGGCATTGGGCATTGGCCAAACAGGGCATTGGGCATTGGCCAAACAGGGCATTGGGCATCTTGCCCTGAGCGACTTGTGAGCCCGCGAAGCCGAAGCAAGTCGAAGGGTGGGCATTGGGCATGAGTCATTTACTCGTTACCAGGCTCTGCCTGGTAATGCAGATCCGGAGGCTCTGCCTCCATCTTCGCAGCCGACGAGGCAGAGCCTCGCTTACATGGGTTCCCAGGCAGAGCGTGGGAACCAGTTAAAAGAGCGTGGGAACCAGTTAAACAGTAAAAAAAAATGCTTTTTGCAAAACACAGATGCTCCCCTCCCACTCTCCCCCGAGAAGTCACTGAACAGCAATTCTAGCCAAAGCAGCGCCCCGATAATAGTGCAACAAAATCTGCTGGTAGCCGTATCCCTGCCTGGCCAAATTGTAAGCTCCCCACTGGCTCATGCCCACAGCGTGACCGAAACCTTTACCAGCAACTTGAAAACTCGTAGGAGCTCGGCCGCTGTTGTTGGCGCTCCCGCCTGCATACTGAGGAATCACCGTAAATCGCGTGCTCCTCAAACTCAGAACCCGACGCAAATCTGCCCCAGTCATTACTCTAGAACCGCCATCTCCGACTACTTTCATCCTCAAAACGCTGCCGTAAGCGGTAGTGCGTTCTGGCTTCATCGAGATTACGTTACCGACGCCCGAAATCTTGCTGCTGATTTGAGCGCGGGAGAAATTTTCTTTCCACTGGTAAACCGGCGCGCCTTGGTCGAAGTCAGGAACACCGCGCAGGTAAGGCAGGGGTTCCGTCCAAACATCCTCAACATTTTCGGTATGTCCGCCAGATGCCGAGTGGAAAACGGCTAAAATAATCTGACCGTTGTAGGCGAGAACTTGACCTGCGGTGGCATCGACTGCGCTATAAGTACCCGAAGATTCTGTTTGCAGTCCTTTGTAAACCTGCGAAGACTGAGTGTCGTCCACATCGTAAAGGTCGGTTTCGCTTTTGAGGCGCTGGTGGATAGCGTAGGAACGGGCGGCGACTGCTTGGGCTTTCAATGCCTCCAGAGGCCAATTGCCGCTCATTTCTGCGCCGAGAACGCTGTAGAGATACTGTTCGATATCGACGTAGTTGACTGCTGTCAGGGCTCCTTTTTCGGGAACTACAAGGGTGCGCCCCCGATACCACCGATCGCCAATCCAAACATACCCGTTCCCGGTCGGCTCGATCCAAATTTGATTGGCGGCCCAGCGTCCGATCGCCACTTTGCCCGATCGAAATTGAGCCGATCCAGAACTGTTGGCAGACAGTTCGCCCAAATTGCGCCCGCTACCGTCGCGGATTGCAGCCTTAGTAGAACTGCCGACTTTGATCTGACTTGCGCCGTCTTGTACCGCCACTCGCAAGATCAGCGCCGCCTGTGCTGGGGCTACCATTACCAGCCAAAACAACAGAGAAATCCAAAAGTAGCGTTTTGTTAATCTTGAAAGAAGCGAAGCAAATAACACTCCTGGCTGCATTTAAAAAATTTCCTCCTGTGCTGTACGAGTTTGAGAATTTTTAAGGGGAAGGTTGAGTTCGGGAAAAAGGAAGGAGAACGGCAGAAAGAAAACGTTAGAATTGGGTTTGGCACTTTGTGCGCCTGTCAAAAAAGATTGGAACGACTCGATGCTCGCAGCAACAGCGATTTATCCCGGTTCCTGCCTGCGACTATTTGATATATGTCGGATTTGCCGCACTCTGGATATTTGTAGCATATTTTTTAAGATTTAATTGAGGTGATTTGACTCTTGCAGATTACATTTCTCGGAACTAGCTCCGGCGTGCCGACGCGATCGCGCAACGTTTCCAGCATCGCCCTACGTTTGCCCCAGCGAGCGGAACTCTGGCTGTTTGACTGCGGCGAAGGAACTCAGCATCAGTTTCTGCGAAGCGAGCTCAAAGTCAGCCAACTGAGCCGTATTTTCATCACTCACCTGCACGGCGACCACATTTTCGGCTTAATGGGTTTGCTGGCTAGCTGCGGTTTGGCGGGGAATGTCAAGCGCATCGATCTTTACGGGCCTCCGGGACTTGAAGAATATTTGCAAGCTGGCGTGCGCTATTCTCAAACTCATTTTTCTTACCCGGTAAAGATCCACAAAAGTCAGCCGGGAGTTATCTATGAAGATGACGAATATATTGTTAGTTGCGCTCCTTTGAAGCATCGAGTTACTGCTTTTGGTTATCGAGTAACTGAGAAAAATCGTCCCGGACATTTTGATGTAGAAAAAGCGAAGGCTGCGGGTATTCCTTCCGGGCCAATTTACGGGAAATTAAAACAAGGAGAGACGGTAAAATTATCGGACGGGCGACAGTTTCAAGGTAGTGATTTTTGTGGCCCGGATCAAATTGGGCGGAAGTTTGTGTATTGTACAGACACAGTTTTTTGTGACGGGGCGGTGGAATTGGCGAAGGATGCCGATTTGTTGGTGCACGAAGCGACTTTTGCCCATCTGGATGCTCAAATGGCCTTCGATCGCCTGCATTCAACCTCAACAATGGCGGCTCAAGTTGCTTTGCTCGCTGGGGCGAAACAATTAATTATGACGCATTTTAGCCCGCGTTACGCTCCGGGAAATGCGATCGTCCTAGATGATTTGCTCAAGGAAGCCCAGGCAATTTTTCCCAATACGAAAATGGCCTATGACTTTTTGACTTGCGAAATACCGCGGCCACAGGAAGGGACGTGCAGATTAGACGAGTAATTGCATTCAATCGCTTTCCTATCTGGAAATTATCGGCGTCGATCAGTCTGATCTCAAATCCGGTAGCATGGGAAAAATGATAAATTTCTCTCCTCTTTCTCTGCTTCCTCTGTGGTTGAATAACTCTGATGTCACCGGATTTGATCTGAATAGTTTTTCTTCGGTCGCGTAATTGTGTACGTTCGTACACGAAAAAACTAGCGAAATTCATGAAGGTTTTTTTTTCCCGAAGATAAACGGCCGATAACTCGCGATCGGATGAACCGGGTGTGGCCATTGCTCCCGATTAATCCCGATCGACTAGAACAAGTCCGTCGCCAAAGGCTGAAAGCTGCAACACCGGGTTTTCTGTGATCTCAAATCCGGTAGCATGGGAATGATAAATTTCTCTCCTCTTTCTCTGCTTCCTCTGTGGTTGAATAATTCTGATGTCACCGGATTTGATATGACATCTGCGGTTGACCGATCGATCTGATGATCCGGCTGCGATCGTGAGCCAGAGAAGGCGCTCAAAAGGGCGATCGACCGCAGCGACGGCCCAGGAGAGCCAATGGTTGCTACAATCGGGGAGGGTATATGTTGTGGCTAACACTACAGCCCGTAACCCTCAAAGCTAATAGCTAAATTATTAAAAATCTGCCTCTCCTGCCATGTTTAAAAATCTGCTAGGCGATCCCAACGCGCGCAAACTGAGAAAATTTCAGCCTTTGGTAACTGATATCAATATTTTGGAAGAAGACTTCCGCAGCCTCTCAGACGACGACCTCAGAGGCAAAACAGCGGAGTTTCAAGAACGTCTGGCAAAAGCTAAATCTCTCAACGAGGAGAAAGAGATCCTAGACGAAATCTTGCCAGAAGCTTTTGCAGTGGTGCGGGAAGCGGGACAGCGGGTTTTGGGAATGCGCCACTTTGATGTCCAACTCCTCGGCGGCATCATCCTGCACAAAGGCCAAATTGCCGAAATGAAAACCGGTGAAGGCAAAACTCTGGTAGCGACGCTGCCGGCTTACCTAAACGCCCTCAAAGGTAAAGGCGTACACATCATCACCGTCAACGATTATCTCGCAAGACGGGATGCGGAATGGATGGGGCAGGTGCACCGCTTCTTGGGATTGACGGTGGGGTTGATCCAGCAGGGCATGGATCAGGCGGAACGCAAGAAAAATTATAACTGCGATATTACCTACGCGACGAACAGCGAAGTGGGTTTTGATTATTTGCGGGACAATATGGCTACTGTGATGGAAGATGTAGTCCAGCGTCCTTTTAATTTTTGCGTGATTGATGAGGTTGACTCGGTGCTGATCGATGAAGCTCGGACGCCTCTGATTATTTCGGGCCAGGTGGAACGCCCCAGCGAGAAATACCTCCGGGCGGCTGAGGTGGCTGCTTCTCTGAGAAAGGAAAATGAGGAACATTACGAGGTTGACGAAAAGGCGCGGAATGTGCTGTTGACCGATGAAGGGTTTGGTGAAGCTGAGAATTTGTTAGGCGTTACGGATTTATACGACCCGGCTGACCCTTGGGCGCATTACATTTTTAATGCGATTAAGGCGAAGGAATTGTTTATTAAGGATATTAACTACATCGTCAATGCCGATCGCGAAGTGGTGATTGTCGATGAGTTTACGGGGCGCGTGATGCCCGGAAGACGCTGGAGCGACGGTTTACACCAGGCGATCGAAGCGAAGGAACGGGCGGAAATTCAGCCGGAAACTCAGACACTGGCGACTATTACCTATCAGAATTTCTTTTTGCTTTATCCGAAGCTGTCGGGGATGACTGGGACGGCGAAAACTGAAGAAACCGAGTTTGAGAAGATTTACAGCCTGGAAGTGACGCTGATTCCCACTAACCGGGTGACGAGCCGCACTGACCTTTCGGATCTGGTTTACAAGGCGGAGGCTGGGAAGTGGAAGGCGATCGCCCAAGAATGTGCCGAAATGCACGAAATCGGTCGCCCGGTGCTGGTGGGCACTACGAGCGTGGAAAAATCCGAGTTGCTGTCGCGGCTGCTCCAAGAACTCAAGATTCCTCACAATTTGCTCAACGCGAAACCGGAAAATGTCGAGCGGGAGTCGGAAATTATCGCTCAAGCTGGACGTAAAGGCGCTGTGACG
>JBBSNU010000370.1:0-5616 GCA_038260455.1 Chroococcales cyanobacterium
AGAAATCAAAACCATAAAAATTTTCCTAACCTAATTTTTTTAGGTTGATTTTTTGCTGTTCGTGAAAATAACTATAAAGTATAAAAACTCAAGTTATTTTGTTTGAATTAGTTTCATATTCTGTGCGATCGATTAATATCAAATCCGGTAGCATCGGAATTATTAGTAGCCGAAATTAGGAGACGGCTTGGCCTTAGTCCCTACGCCAGATTAATTGTAGGGACTAAGGCCAAGCCGTCTCCTCTATATCATAAGGAGTGTAACCGGAATTGATATAACTTCAATAAGATTCGATCGCGCGTGCGGGCTGGAGTCCGCAACATAAGAGCGGACTTTAGTCCGCACTACGAACTGTTTTTATTAACGCTTTTGTTCAATATCTCAGATTAATCTGCGGAGTCAATCTCAAACTTGTACGGCGAAGTCACAGGATCTAAAATTGACTGATTTTTTCCAATGTTTATGGCTTTTTAAAGCATTTTGAATCTTCGACAAAGATACTCTTGCTGTCAAAAATTCCTGAGTTTGTTTTCAAAGAAAATTGCACCTCTCCCTGGCTTTTTCCTGGTTTCAACATCTCCATTACCATTTTCCTGTGATTGCGTCCTTGAGCCTTAATTCTTCTCGACTCACTAGAGCTTCGTAATAATCGGGTTTAATTTCTAGGGCGACTCCGTAAGAGTTCATGGCATCTTGAGTCCGCTGCAATTTTTGCAAAACGTCGCCCCGCTGTGCCCAAGCTTCCCAGTTGTCTGGCTTGAGTTGAATCACTTGGTCAAAAGCGACGAGTGCTTCGGAATAGCGCTGCATTTTCCCTAGCAGCAAACCTCGCTGCACCCAGCCTTGATAGCTGTCGGGCCAGATAGTAATTGCTCGATCGTATGATGCTAGAGCTGGTTCGTATTGCTGCAAAGTTGATAGAGCGTTGCCGCGTTTCAACCAAGCTTCAAAATTGTCGGGCACGATTTTAATTACGCGGTTGTAAGCTGCGACGGCTTCTTCGTAACGCTGTAATTTTTCCAGGGCCGCGCCTTGCTGCAATCCTACTTTTGATGTGATTTCTGTTTCTGAACTCAGAGAAATTACTTTGTCATAACAGGCGATCGCTTCTTCGTATTGCTGCAATTTTTCGAGAGCTTCGCCTCGGAAATTCCAAGCTTCTAGAAAATTTCCTTCAATTTGTAGGGCGTTGCTGTAAGCAATTATTGCATCTTTGTAGCGTTCCAATTCTGCTAGGGCGATGCCTCTACCCAGCCAAGCTTCGGGGAAATTTGGATTAATTTGAATGGCTCGGTCAAAAGCAGCGATCGCCCCTTCATAATCTCTCGATTCTGACAGAGTTTGACCGCGCCCGATCCATACTTCTGGATAATCAGGATTGATGGTAATTGCGCGATCGAAACAAGCAATTGCGCCATCGCGCCACTGGTGTTTGAGGGCCATTCCTTTGTAAAACCAAGCTTCGCAATCGTTGGGTTGCAGTTGCAGTACGCGATCGTAAGCTGTGACTGCTTCTCCGTATTTGTGCAGTTTTGCTGAAGCAATACCCCGATTGAACCAAGCCAGACTATTTTGTGGTTGTAGTTGAATGGTGCGATCGTAAGAAGTTACAGCTTCAGCGTAGCGCTCGACCTTCATCAGAGCCAAACCTCGGTTCAGCCAAGCTTCCGCATTAGTCGAGACGAGTTTGAGCGATCGCTCGTAGGCCGCCACGGCTTCAGCGTAGCGCTCTGCTTGCAGCAAGACATTGCCTTGCCGGCACCACATCGCGGGCAAATTGGGGTGAATTTGGGTGGCTTTTTTGTAACAGCTTGCTGCTTTATCCCACTCCTGCAATTCCTCTAAAACTCTGCCTTGCTGATACCAAGCTTCGTGCTTTTCTGGATTGATTTCAATTGCTTTGTCGAAAGCCGCGATCGCTTCTGAGTAATTCTGCAAATTTAACAGTGCGCTCCCGCGCAGCATCCAAGCCCAATATTCTTCGGGATTAATTGCTATAGCTCGATCGCAACAAGCCACTGTTTCTGCGTAGGAGTGCAGTTGCTTGTAAGCTTTGCCCAGATTCAGCCACGCCCGGGCCCAGTCCGGCTTAATTTGAACCGCTTTTCCATAGCAAATTATCGCCGCTTCGTACCTTCCCGATGCGTACAATCTATTGCCCCGATCGTAATCTGGAAATGCTGCCACAATTCTTAAAATCGGTGGTAGCAGAGCTGGTTGGGGGTTTGAGGAGTTTTCCGTGGCTGAAGTCGAGAGGTCTGGCATACGCCTTACATATAAAAAAGTTAGTGGGTTGACAAACTTGCGGTCTTATATATTAACTTATGCTGTTCTTAACTCGCTGCTGTTTGGAAACAAATTTAGCATATCAGGTGTATTGCCACAAATTATATTTACTTGACTGCAACTTAAATCTATCTATATGTATAAAATTATGCACTGTTCCCGCTTTCCGTATTCCGCTGTAAAATACGGTCAGGAGACAAACAAATATCTCGTCATCCAGATTTCAAAATAAATTTAATATGCTAACTGTAGACGGGCTTTTAGATTTCACGGACTGCTTTACCGATTGTAATTCTGAGCCGATCGACCTTTCCTGCAATTATTGGTACCAAGGCTATTGTCCTCAAAGCGGCGAAATGCTGAGACTGCCCCGCACTCGAATGTCTGAGGAGCTCGCCAGGGGTTTGATGCAGTACCTTGCTGCTGACGATTCCTTCGATCGCGAGGGCAAGATGTACGGCATATTGCTGGTAGAGATGGCTTCGGGGGAACAGGGGATACTCAAAGCATTTTCCGGGCTGCTCAACGGTTGCAGCGTTGTTGAGGGCTGGGTGCCGCCGATTCCGGGACGATCGCGAGTTCAAGGAGAGGAAGCGCGCGCCTTAACTCAATTGGAGGCGATGAAACAGGAACTGATTGCACTGAATCAACTCCCGCAGCGACAAGAGTATGAAGCTTTATTGAGTGAGTTTGAATTGCAATTGCAAGTTTTGAACGAACAGCATCGCAATTGCAAGCAACAGCGAGAACAAAAACGCCAATTACTGTCTAAAACTCTCGCAGCAGAAGCACTATCAATCGCTCTCGAACAATTGAATCAAGCCAGCCGTTTGGAGGGAATTGAACGCAGGCAATTGAAACGGCGGCGGGATGAAACATTGCAGCCGCTAAAACTCTTAATTGAAGCTGCCGATGAGCGGATGCGGGCGCTGAAACAGCAGCGAAAAGAACTTTCCCGCGAACTTCAGGCGCAGATGCACGCGGCTTATACGCTGGTGAATTTTTTTGGGAAATCGCGATCGCTCTTGCAATTGATGCCTGCGGGTGCTATTCCCACGGGAACGGGCGATTGTTGCGCGCCCAAATTGCTGCACTATGCTGCTGCAAATAATTTAAAACCCCTAGCAATGGCAGAGTTTTGGTGGGGGCCGAGTTCTGGAGATAAGATTCAAGGGGAATTTTACGGTGCTTGCGGCGATCGGTGTCAGCCGTTGATGGGTTTTTTACTTTCTGGATTGGGTCAAAATAAATCAAAATTACCGATTATTTATCAAGACGACTGGTTAATTGCTGTCAACAAGCCCTGCGGATTGCTATCAGTTCCCGGTCGCTATTTCGATACTCAAGATAGCGTTCAAAGCCGCTTACAAAACTATTTTTGCGATGGTTTAAGTCTGAAAACTGTTCACCGATTGGATTTAGAAACATCTGGTATATTGCTATTGGCGCGGGACAAAGAAACCTACTGCAAACTTAGCCGACAGTTTGAAAAACGACAAGTTCGCAAAGTTTATGAAGCGGTGCTTTCAGGGATATTAAAAATTGATGCGGGGACGATCGAACTTCCACTTTGGGGAAATCCCGAAAATCGCCCTTGCCAGCAAGTTAATTGGGACTGCGGAAAGCCCAGCGTTACTGGCTTTCAGGTAATGGCGAGGGAGGGAAATCATACTCGCGTCGAGTTTTTGCCGCTGACGGGGCGCACGCATCAGTTGCGGGTTCATGCAGCGGATGTCGGAGGGTTGGGAATACCGATTTTGGGCGATCGACTTTACGGATGTCGGGCACAGGCGAGTCGATTGCACTTGCACGCGCGGGAACTTTGCTTTGAGCACCCGCAGTCGGGAGAATGGCTGCACTTACAGGCGGCGACTCCATTTTGAGCAAAGGGCGATCGTGCGGGCGATCGATCTCTGTAGAATTACCACGACTCCGCTGCTATTTCCTGTTGAGGTTCGATCGCCCATCGGGAAAGTTGAGATCGAGAACGTTTCGGTCTATCCTATTAAACTGAGGGCATTTCAAAACATCCGAGCTACTAGCTCAGGCTTTGAGTGTCCAAAAATAATCAATAGCGATCGAAGCATTTTTAAGAAAATGGCACAAAATCACAAGTCAACAGTTATCATCACCGGCGCATCCTCCGGCGTCGGCTTGTACGGCGCGAAAGCCCTTGCAGACAAAGGATGGCACGTAGTCATGGCCTGTCGCAACGTGGTGAAAGCCGGAGACGCAGCCCAAGACTTGGGCATACCTCAAGGCAGTTTCTCGATTATGCACATTGACTTGGGCGATTTGGAAAGCGTGCGACGGTTTGCTCGGGAATTCAAGGCCAGCGGCAGGCCTCTAGATGCTTTGGTGTGCAACGCGGCAATTTATATGCCTTTGATTAAGGCACCGCTGCGGACTCAGGAGGGTTACGAGTTGACGATGACTACGAATCACCTCGGTCATTTCCTGCTGTGCAACCTGATGATGGAAAATATGAAGCCTTCCTACTATAACGATGCGAGAATCGTGATTTTGGGAACAGTGACTCACAATCCAGACGAGTTGGGCGGCAAGATTCCGCCGCGCCCGGATTTGGGAAATTTTGAGGGCTTTGAAGCGGGTTTTAAAGACCCGGTTTCGATGGTTGACGGTAAGCAGTTTGAACCGGTCAAGGCTTATAAAGATAGCAAAGTTTGCAACGTGCTGACGATGCGGGAATTGCACCGCCGCTTTCACGAATCTACGGGGATTCATTTCACTTCGCTATATCCCGGATGCGTTGCGGATACGCCGCTGTTCCGCAATCACTATCCTTTATTTCAGAAGCTTTTCCCGCTGTTTCAAAAGAATATTACGGGGGGTTATGTGTCGCAGGAGTTGGCTGGCGAAAGGCTGGCGATGGTGGTTGCAGATCCCGAATACCAGCAATCTGGCGCTTATTGGAGTTGGGGAAATCGTCAGAAAAAAGATGGCAAATCTTTTGTGCAGAAGGTTTCTCCGCAGGCGCGGGATGATGAGAAAGGCGAGCGGATGTGGGATTTGAGCGCTCGGTTGGTGGGTTTGAGTGACGAAGCTCCAATGGGTGCTGCTAGTGCTGGTCGAGAGGCATAATATTGTGTCTGCACTACTAACCTGGAGAACGGACTTAAGTCCGCACTACAAACCGACGGACTTAAGTCCGCACTACTAACCGGGAGAACGGACTTAAGTCCGCACTACAAACTGTTTTGGGAGCGTTTCAGTTTTGCATTTATAGTGCGAGCGTCCCCGCTCGCTCCTGCGTACAATACGCGAGCGGGGACGCTCGCACTATAATAAAAAAAATCCTTTTTGCAAAAC
>JBBSNU010000371.1:0-5603 GCA_038260455.1 Chroococcales cyanobacterium
ATGCTACCGGATTTGATATAACGACTAGAAAAACAGTTCGTAGTGTGGACTTTAGTCCGCAACCCAAGAGTGGACTAAAGTCCACACTACGAACCAATTTTAAATCGGTCAATTGACCGGACATGATATTACTAATGACGAATGACGTTCCCGAGCGGGGACGCTCGGACTAATAACTAATGACCAATGACTACTGACTAATGACCAATGACTACTGACTAATGACCAATGACTTCTGCTATATTTTTAATTGTTGATTGTCGCTTACTACTTAATTAATTTATGTCTGATGAGGTGATTTTGCGTCCAGCTACCCGCGCCGATGTGCCGGTGCTGTTTGACTTGATTAAGGCTTTAGCTGAGTACGAAAAATTATCTCATGCCGTTACTGGTAATGCGGTTGATTTGGAAAATCATTTGTTTGGTTCGCGCCCTTTTGCTGAAGCGATTTTAGCAGAATGCGAAGGTCGAGTTGTGGGCTGGGCGCTATTTTTTTATAATTATTCTACTTTTTTGACTCAGCCGGGGATTTATTTGGAGGATTTGTTTGTGCTTCCTGAGTTTCGAGGGCGGGGTATTGGCAAGTCTTTGATTGTTTATTTGGCGCGGTTGACAGTCGAAAGAAACTGCGGGCGTTTGGAGTGGAGTGTGTTGGATTGGAATGAATTGGCGATCGGATTTTACAAGGGTATTGGTGCTGATGTGATGCCCGATTGGCGGATTTGCCGGGTTGCGGGCGAGTCTTTGGCGAGTTTGGCCTCGAAGTAATTCGATCGGGCGGGCGATCGCGCTTCGACTCTCAGAAACCGGGTTTTTTGCGGGCTTTGCGGCCTGCAACCTCTGTATTTTCGCGAAAAACTCGATTTTGACACACCCCTGCGTCAATGCCTCAGAAACCGGGTTTTTGTGGGCTCTGCGGTTGAGAAGGAAATATTTTCGCGAAAAACCCGCTTTCGCGGCCCCCGTGTTTTCTTAGGTAAATTCCAGTCAATAATTGCCCAAAATATAGGAAAATTTAAGTAAAAGTAGATTTAGATTGAGAGAGCAGATCGTGATTATTTGGGTAAACGAGCAAATCGATCCATCGGGCATTCTTTATTCTTGCATTGCTTGTTGCGATGAGACTCAAGCAAAGGAATGTCACGCATCTTTTGAGCAGAATTTGACGGCAGATCAAAAACAGCAGGGCTGGGTTGCTACCTTGCGGACTGTTAGTTCTTGGGATGAAGTGCCTGTTAATGCTTTGAAATTGAATTGAGCGACGCAAGTCAGTCGATTTTTGATTTTTGATTTTTGATTTTTGATTTACTTGCAGCTTCGTGAATCACCGGAGTCCGAAGTGGAATCTAAAATTTGGGAATTGAGCCTGACGCGATGTCGGAAAGCAAGTGCCCATTTTTCGCCTGGGTCATCAGCAGATTGAGCTTGCTGTATTTCGTGTCGCAACGGCCGGAAAATACAGCATATAAGTGCGGAAAATGTAAGATAATACCATTTTTCTAAAGATGTGCTGATGAAGTCTGAGCCACCCCGAACTCGCGGGGGGGTTGGGGGGGTAATATCTAGCGCTATTTTATGAAATTGGTATAAGTCGATCGCACATTTGTGAATTGCTAGACGCAGGTTTGTAGTAAGGACTTTAGTCCTGATGGACTAATACCATTTTTCTAAAGATGTGCTGATGAAGTCTTAGCCCCTTAGTAAGGGGGGTTGGGGGGGTAATATCTCGCGCTACTTTATGAAATTGGTATAAACGCCAAAGAGAGGACTAAAGGGGAGCATCTCAGTTTTGCATTTATAGTGCGAGCTTAAGAGCTCGCGAGTACAATACGCGAGCTCTTAAGCTCGCACTATAAAAAAATCCTTTTTGCAAAACTGAGATGCTCCCGGACTAAAGTCCGAACGATCGAACGAAAGACGCCCTATTTTTAACTTCCTCAATCGATCAGCAAACTCGGAGAAGTCAGCACAAAGACATCCCTAGTTCCCACCCCTTCCAATTCCGGTTTAATCGGCGTAGTAAAGTGGAAAAACTGGTGATCGTCAACCAACAGCAACTCTCCCGGCTGCAGAACTTTATTAAAAACAGGCTTCTCTTTTTTAGCCAAATACAAATGCGTTTCGCCGCCCACAACATTAGTGCGATCGACCGAGAAAATCCCGATAAAATCAGTACCGTCTTGGTGAATGCCTTCCGGTGCGGGGTTCCCAAAATTGTGCGGCGAACAACTTGTCCTAATTTGATGGATGCCGATTTCAGCTTCCGGGTGAATTTTGCAGGAGTCGAAAAAAGCAAAAATCAGTTGTTTGAAGTTATCGAGGGCAATTAGCCGATCGTCCAATTCAGCAAATTCCCGCCTGATATCGCCCACCAACGGATTGTATTCTTTACTTTGAAACAAATAGCCGTGAGGTAACTTAACTAACTCATTTCCGTTCACGACAAACCGCGACAATCTCCTCGAACGATACTTACCCTTAATATAAGGATCGACAGGCATATCGTCAAAAAATTCCTTGAAACCTTCTAGCTTAATCGAGTTTACTTTTTTGAAAGTAAACATGAAAGCATAATCCAACTGAATGGATTCTAATACCGTTTTCATAGATTATTCTCCATGAATCCTTGCTCCCCTATGCTTTTTGGCCCTAGGGAGGTGTATGCTTCTAGTCTAGCTTAGGTTTTTTGTAAGTGTCATCAAAAAAAATACAAAAATTGCAAAGATATCGTGAAGAAGGAAGAAGGAAGAAGGAAGAAGGAAGAAGGAAGAGGGAAGAAGGAAGAGGAAAGAAGACATACACAGCAAGCTTTTTAGCGATCGGTATTTGACGTTTAATTAGGTGGATTTACTTAGCAGCTTAACTCCGCACTCCTTTCACCAGCGACTGACAGGCCCGCAGGAAGACGGCAACATCCACCCCAAGTGCAACGTACTGAACGCCAGCATCAATCCATTGTTGGGCGATTTCGGGGTTTTCTGCAAAAGTACCCGCGGCTTTGCCTGCTTTGCGGATCGTTTGTACCGCATACTGCATCATGTCGATGACTCGGGGATCGCGCACTTGGCCGGGAATGCCGATCGACTGCGACAGATCGTAAGGCCCCAGAAAAATCACATCAACCTGCGGCACCGTCACAATTTCTGCCAGATTATCAATGCCACCTTTACCTTCAACATGAATCACAACCAAAGATTCATCGTTGAGTTTTTCAGTAATATTTGTACCTGCCGCCGTGTAAAGTCCCGCCCGCGTAGCAAAGGAAAGGCCGCGCGTGCCCAGAGGACTGTATTTAGCGTTTTTTACAGCAGTTTCCGCATCAATTTTGCTTTCAATTTGAGGTACTTGAACGCCCGCACTGCCGATGTCGAGAGCTCGTTGAATTTGCGGCCCGTCGTTTTTGCGAACGCGAACAATCGGTGCAATTCCGGTACAGTCGGCCGCGCGACACAAATCTTCAGCAGCAAGTGGATGTAATGGGCCGTGTTCCATGTCGATGACGGCAAAATCAAATCCAGCGTGACCGCAGATTTCTATGAATGCGGGATAGGCGCAGTTCATGAATAAACCGAGGACTGTTTCGCCTTGTTTGATTTTTTGTTTGAGTTGGTTGTGACGCATAAAATTGATGTTTTTTTACCGCAGATTAACGCGGATTGACGCGGATTATTTTAAATTTTATAGCTCATCAAAACAAGGATAAATAAAATATTTTATGTTAACAAAATTGACAGAAATTTTCTAGCTACTTTTGCTTCTATTTGAAAGGGTATCAAGCACAAAAGCCAGCCGCAAAAAAACATCCCTAGAATCGGTAAAAATATTGCTCCCACCGATGGTTCGACAAACCAAGCAAATAAAGAAAACGTTCCAATACTGCCAGTAGTCCACAGCCAAAGAATCATCAATCCTAGCACGATTTTATGCAAGACCATCCTGATTTTGATGGAACAACCGAACGGTTGAGAATCGATATTTCCTTTGATAATTGGCAAAAATAAATTGCGGCCGATCACGATCCGATTGATTTGGAAGGTATTGCCCGAAATTGTGCCTTCATAAGGTTTGGCCGGTGGCGGGGTGAAGGGTAGAATGATTCTAAAAAGTTTGGGAGGAGTGACAACTTCGTCCAGCCTTTGCAAAACTTCAGAAAATGTTAAACTTGTCGTAATTGTTAAACTCTCAAAAGGAATCAACGCTCTAAAAAATTTGACTATTTTGAGCACAAGCTCGCTCCTGCTTTTAGATAGTGGTAGATGGTATTAATTCCTATTATATAAAACTATTTTACCGCGACCGCACCGCAAAATACCAGTATACTGCAAAATAAACATTTAAATGCTATGAGTATTTTTCGCCTATCTCAAAATTAATGCCCCAATCAGCGATGAAACTGCGACGGTATCTATTATCGCTCAAAGGTCGATCGCTCGTCAGCCTAATTACCTCAGCCTAATTAGCTCAATCTCAGCTATTACCCCAACATTGGCCGCGCCGACTCGCAATCGAGACAATCAACTAATCGGCAGTTAAAAAGGCTTGCTGGCGGGGCGCACAGCGCACATCACCGAAATTATTGATTTGCCGGTCAAATTTCCTCTCAGGGAACTTCCGCACTCGATCGACCTGCATTGCATTCCTTCCCAAAATATCTTAAACTTATCTGCTATAGGGTATGTTGTATCTGCCTGACATCTGCGGTTTCTGCATCAATAAATGATTTAGACGATTCAAGTCAGATGAAAGAGCAAGTCATACCATTTTTCTAAAGATATGCTATAGATGAAGTCTGAGCCACCCCGAACTCGCGGGGGGGTTGGGGGGTTAATATCTAGCGCTACTTTATGAAATTGGTATCAGTTTCACATTGCGTGAATTTTTGTTAGAGTTAGTTTGGATTGCTGGATAGTGCCACAAAAAAAATGTGATTTTTGCTCAAATTCTATTTTTCCAGCTATGTTCGTAACTACTCGAAGTAAATTTATTTGAAAAAAAATTGATATCTTTTGTTGCTTCTATGCCATTTTATAATTTTGGATATGTTCAATGATTGTGTCTGATTTATGCAGAACTTTATCAAAAGTGATAGGGAGCATCTCAGTTTGGCAAAAAGCATTTTTTTGATCATAGTGCGAGCGTCCCCGCTCGCGTATTGTACAAATCGCGAGCGGGGACGCTCGCACGGTAGCAAAACTGAGATGCGCCCAAAGTGAGATTTCTCGAAATTATTCAAATCTAAAAATGTAGCAAATACTTGTAAAATTTAATGAGTTTGCTCGTTGACTTAATCCTGATATTCAAAATGTGTTTTGTAGTTAAAATTTGTCTCAAATAAAAAAGCCGCCCCGATCGCACCGGGAAATACCAGTATTATAGAACTTCATTCACTTTTTGGCGATTTGCTGTAAGTGTATTGATTTGTGTTAAAATTTAACCTAAAATTTCTGATGAAACTTCCGAAGTATATGTTTTCGCTCAAAGGTCGATCGCTCGTCACCTTCACCCTCAGCCTAATTACCTCAATCTCAGTTATTACCCCAACATTGGCCGCACCGACTCGCAATCCCGACAAAGAGGAAACTTGCGACATTCTCGTAGCAGGC
>JBBSNU010000372.1:0-5583 GCA_038260455.1 Chroococcales cyanobacterium
CAAACCGGCTCCGAGTTCAATAATTACTAACACCTATTTGTCTGTTTCCGACTCGGATTCAGCCGAAGGCTTTCAAATGCGTCCTGTGCATTTATACCTCGGTTACACCGCTTTGATGGCTGGGGCGATCGGGGGTGTGGGCTGGCTGTCGCAGCAACCGATAGTACCGGGGGCCAATGCAGTACCTGAGCCACAGGTGAAACCACCAGCCTCTGTTGCGCCGGCTCAGAAGATCCAAGAAAAAGCGCCTCAACCGGGTTTGAAGAAGTCTAAGAGTCACGGGGGCATGATTGTGGGGGCTGACATGGCACCGCCGGAGGTGATTTTTGGTTAGAGTGTGTCGGGCGATGGCCCGACAGCACGCATGAAGGTAAACTCACAAATTAGGTTTCCTAGTTTACCTTCATGGGTATAGCGGTTCTCAAGCGTGGTGAGGATAGCCCTATGCCCTATGCCCTATGCCCTATGCCCTATGCCCTATGCCCTATGCCCTATGCCCTATGCCCTATGCCCTATGCCCTATGCCCTATGCCCTATGCCCTATGCCCTATGCCGGATAGTACCTCATCTTTCGCTTGAAAGGCTATACATACAGCTTGAATACATGAGTCACAAAGATCGATCGCCTTTGAAATTTTAGTTGAATCCCCCACCTTGATTCATCTGTAGAGTAAAATCTCAATCTCCAATCTCAAATCGCCTGGCCTTGCACCCAGAGTGAATTTTCCACTGCATCAGGAAACCCGATATCTGCGATAGACTATCTATTTGACCACTCATTTCGAGGTTTTCAATAAGATGAGCTCCCCAGCTACCGTTGCTTCCTCCGAGGTCGATCCGCTATCGACTCAGCCGCCAACAGTCACGAGTTTGGCTCCATCACACGGTGCTTTGGTAGTCACTGCTGAACTGCCACAAAAATCTTGGACAATAGAAGATAGCGAGAAACTATACCGCATTCAAGGCTGGGGCGAACCCTATTTTTCGATCAATGCCGCCGGTCACGTTACAGTCTCTCCCAAGGGCGATCGCGGCGGTTCCCTCGACTTGTGCGAACTGGTAGAATCTCTCAAAAAACGGAATTTGGCTTTGCCCCTGCTGATTCGATTTTCTGATATTTTGGAAGACCGGATCGATCGCCTAAATTCCTGTTTTGCCAGAGCGATCGCCCGCTACAATTACAAAAATGTCTATCGCGGCGTCTTTCCAGTCAAATGCAACCAGCACCGACAATTAATTCAAGATTTGGTGCGTTTCGGTCAACCCCATCACTTCGGACTGGAAGCCGGCTCAAAACCAGAATTAATGATCGCTTTGGCGACATTGAAAACCCCTGGTGCTTTATTAATTTGCAACGGTTACAAAGACCGCCAATACATAGAAACCGCCATTTTGGCGCAGCGGCTAGGGCAAACTTCCGTAATTGTGCTGGAGCAAATAGAGGAAGTAGAACTGGCAATTGCCGCGAGCATTGCATTAGGAATTAAACCGATTTTGGGAGTGCGAGCCAAACTCACTACCAAAGGTGTTGGCCGCTGGGGAGGTTCCACGGGCGATCGGGCAAAATTTGGCTTGACAATTCCTGAAATTATCCGCGCTGTCGGGGAACTAGAAAAAGCTGGAATGCTCGACTGTTTGCAGTTACTGCACTTCCACATCGGCTCTCAAATTTCCTCAATTAGCGTCATCAAAGATGCCATTCGAGAAGCCAGCCACATTTATGTAGAATTAGCTAAATTGGGAGCTAATATGAACTACTTGGACGTAGGCGGCGGGCTAGGCGTTGACTACGACGGCTCTAAAACCAACTTCCACGCTTCTAAAAACTACAATATGCAAAACTATGCAAACGACGTAGTAGCGGGAGTGAAAGATGCCTGTGACGAGCGGAAAATTCCGGTACCAATTATTATCAGCGAAAGCGGGCGGGCGATCGCATCTCACCAATCAGTCTTAGTTTTTGACGTACTCGGTACTAGCGATGTCCCCAGAGAAGTACCAGAACCAGTAGACGAAAACGCGCACCAAATTCCGCGCAATCTCTACGAAATTTACCAATCAATCACTCCCGATAATTACCAAGAAGTCTATCACGATGCGATCCAATTCAAGGAAGAAGCAGTCAGTTTATTTAACTTAGGCTATTTGGGAATTGCGGAACGGGCAAAAACAGAACAATTGTACTGGGCTTGCTGCGAAAAAATACAGGCTATCGCGCGGCAAAAAGAATACGTTTCGGACGATTTGGAAGACCTAGAAAAGGTGATGGCATCCATTTATTACATCAACTTATCTGTTTTTCAGTCAGTACCAGACAGTTGGGCAATTAACCAATTGTTCCCAATTATGCCAATTAACCGACTCGACGAAGAACCTACGGCGCGCGGTATTTTAGCCGATCTCACCTGCGACAGCGACGGTAAAATCGACCAATTTATCGATTTGCGAGATGTCAAGTCTGTTTTGGAACTGCATACTCTCAAACCCGGAGAACCTTACTATTTGGCGCTATTTTTGGGAGGTGCTTATCAAGAAATTATGGGCAACCTTCACAACTTATTCGGCGATGCAAATGCAGTGCACATTCAGTTAACACCTTCTGGCTATCATATCGAACACGTGATGAAAGGGGACACTATGAAAGAAGTCCTCAGCTACGTACAATACGATTCACAAAGTTTGGTAGAAAGCATCCGCCGTCAGACAGAAGAAGCTTTGCAGCAAAATAAAATTACTCTCTCTGAAGCCCAACTTTTGCTGCAAAATTACGAACGGAGTCTTGGCCAGTACACCTATCTTCAGTCGTAATTAATCATATCGTGTCCGATCGATTAACCGCACGCGCACCCAGGTTCGTAGTGCGGACTTTAGTCCGTAAAATGCGGACTAAAGTCCGCACTACAAACCATTTTTACTCGTTACCAGCACCTTACCTTTAGAAATTACCCATTACAAATTATTAAGAATGACCGAGAATTTCTGCGATCGCCCGCCGCTCTTCTCCCTGTTGAGTCGGTAAAACTTGGCGAGCGTCAGTAATCAGCCAATCCAGCGCCGCCTCTTGCAAATCGATCGCAGCTCCGGTTTTGTCAACGCAATAGCGCCCAAACACCAGTTTGTCAACCAACCGCACCTCTGGACCCAAACGGGAATACTCAAAAATCACGCTGTTTTCCACTGTCGCCCCGCTGCACACCCAACAATTTGGGCCGATCATTGTCGGGCCGACAATTTTTGCTCCGTCTTCAATTTTGGTCATCCCGCCAATGTAAACAGGCCCGGTAATATCAACCTTATCCCAGTTCACAGCTACATTCAAACCAGCGTAAATACCTGGGCGCACTTCAATTCCCGGAATCGAAACATTTTTAATTTCTCCCAACAGCACGCTCTGAATAGCCCGCCAATAGTCAGGAACTTTGCCGATATCGACCCACTCAAAGTCCATGCTAATGCCGTAAAAAGGCGCACCTGCTGCTACTAGCGCGGGGAATAACTCGGAACCGATATCGTACTCCTTACCCGAAGGGATGTAATTGAATATTTCCGGTTCAAAAATATAAATACCAGTGTTGATGTCGGTACTCAGAGCTTCCTCTACAGAAGGTTTTTCTTGAAATGCTTTAATTTTGCCAGAATCGTCTGTCACCACGACTCCGTAACTGGGAACAAGTTCCCGAGGAACAGATTTCATTACAATAGTAGCGATCGCCCCTTTTTCCCGGTGCCACTTCACAGCAGCAGTCAAGTCCAAGTCAATCAAAGCGTCCCCGCACAGCACCACAAAAGTATCATCAAAAAACGGTGAAAAGTCCTGAATCCGTTTCATGCCGCCAGCCGAACCGATGGCTTCTCCAATCATTTGTCCGTCTTCAATCCGTCCTTCAAAAGAATAGCCAATTTGTACTCCAAACTTTTGACCGTCTCGGAAATAGTTCTCAATCACGTCGGCCAGGTGAGAAACATTGACCATAATCTGGTCAAACCCGTGCTGGCGGAGTAATTCAACCAAAAATTCCATCACTGGCTTTTGCAGGATCGGAATCATCGGTTTGGGTATTGTCTGAGTAATAGGACGGACGCGAGTGCCTTTACCGGCCGCCAGAATCATCGCTTTCATAAAAAAACTCGGTAAGTGGGAAAATCAGTGGCTTGAGCCTCGGAGAGGGAAACAACACGAGTGGTTTTAACCACCGTGAATCTTTCCATCACCGCCTTGGGATTGCTTGGCTAGGTGTACTTTTGTAATGTACTTTCAATGGGACAATTACCATTTCAAGCTTCACAATCCGCGATCGCATAATGGTTGCCTTTGTTGGGCCTCCCTTTCGGCTACGCTCAAGGCAAGCCTTGCGGGGTAATGTTCGCTTGTCGGTCAATGTTATAAGGGCTTGTGAGGCTAGCAGCACTGTAAAGCGTGACTTTAAAGACTGTTTAACTACTAGCGATAGAGCGGAAAACTAGCGTCGCATTCTCCGGTATCGTGACCCGAATAACGTAGACCAAGGGAAGTCTTAGGCCCGTCAGAATAGCTTACTCGATTACTCTTGCAAGCGAGCGTGTCTTTAGACCTGAGTTCCTGACTTATTCCCTATTTACTAGATTTAAAAAAACCAGGAATCGAGAAATAGCAAGAACTTCGCAATCCCGCTGTCCGCGTTCCATACTCAGCCTTAGAATATCGGCGAGCAAGGTTCTGCCCCAAACCTTAACCGACGCAGGGAGAGAGTTATTGGTTTCCCCGGTTGACTACCATGCCGTTTCAGTTCATAGCGCCCGGATTTTGAGGTCTTGGTAAAACTCCTCTTGAAGCAACTCTACTTTAGACTGAGCCGACAGCAACAACAACGCCCAAAAAACACCCACGCGGTCATGATTTGGCAAGTTAACTTCCCCAGTCGATAGCGGGGGCTCGGGGTCAACAGGAGAGTGCAAATCGTGATGGCGCCAAAGTTCCAGAAGTTCTTCCAAGTCGAGCCAACCCTCATCAATTTCAGACCCGCGCCCTGTCAGAAGCCGTTCTAGTTCGCTAGCAGTTTCCACGAGATTTTCTTGGTGAGCTAGCTCAAAGATAGCCTGGGCTGCTTGCGATCGCATTTTTGAGGTCGGGCGGCGGCGGGGGGCAACTGTTTGCTCCATTGCTGCTTTCATGAGCTGCAACTGCTCGATTAGTTCCGGGAGAGTCACCGGGCGTTTTTGTGGCAGTTGAGCGACACCGCGACGGCGCAATTGTCGCTCCAAATGCTGCGGCAAATGTCGCCCTCCCGAATGCTCTGAGTCTTCTAGCGCGGCCTCGTCGAATTCCGGATTTGCGGGGGGTTCAGAGAGAACGATACTTTCGGCTTTGAGCAGCACCAGCATTGAAGCGTACAAAAACGCTTGGCCCGAGTGGGACAAATCGGAGAAATCCGTACCCCTATCGGCATCGCAGGCGTTTGTCAGTTTGCTCAAACATCGATCGAACACTTCAATGACTTTAACGTCCCAAGGATTGATTTCTCCCCGTTCTGCCAAATCAATTAAAATTGCGATCCCCTCAGAAATCGTTTCTAAACCATTTTGGTCTCTGGAAACAACCATTCG
>JBBSNU010000373.1:0-5573 GCA_038260455.1 Chroococcales cyanobacterium
GACACTTTCTGCGACGTTGTTTGCTTGTTTTTCCTGTTCTCCTTGGCGGAGTGGAAAACTTTTGTAGATATTTTCTAATACAACTTTCGCCATCAAACGATTTTAGATTTTAGATTTTAGATTTTAGATTTTTAGAATTTGGAATTGGCATTGGGATGTCAGGACTTACCCAGAACCTCCTGCATCTGTAGTAGGGTGCGCAATGCGCACCGGCTGATCTTGTAGGTGCGCATTGCGCGAAAAAGTCAACCGGTACCGGCGCGGTGAGCATCTAAGTCAACTGGTGCGCAGTGCACACCCTACAAACTAATGACCAATGACCAATGACCAATGACCAATGACTATTGACTATTGACTGCTAATAACCTTAATAATTTTTTCACCGGGATTGAGGTCAAAAACTCGATCGCCCGCAGCATCTTTCCCCCAAAAAGCTATAGCATGAGTAGTCGATCGCAGCAAGCGGCCAGAAGTAGTAAAAAGTTTAACATCAGTACCCGGAACAGCGCGCAGCAAGCCAACCAAAGTATCTTTAGGTTCTGCGAAACGAAAAGCTTGAGTGCCAATTTCGCCGCGATTAGTAAGTCTGACAGAACCTGCAGGCATTCGTTTAGCCCAACCCAACTCCGAAAATAGCACCAGACTGTCTTCGGGATCGATCGTAATACAACCCACCAAAACTTCCTGCTTCCGCAACCTGGTTACTTGAGAACCCAGGGCGCTGCGGCCCATTGGCGGCAGTTGTTCGTCATCAATATCAAACCGGAGGACTCGACCTCCCGAAGTTGCGACGGCCACTTGCTCGCCGACTTTGCTCAGACTTGCGCTGCGGAGTCGATCGTCCTCCTTGAGTTTAACAACAGTCATGCCGCGATTAGTCACATCAGCCAATTCCTGCACCGGCAAACGTTTAATTTTTCCTTGCTGAGTCATAGTTACTAAATCCACACCCTCCGAATTTTCCGGCAAAATAAAGTGTGCGATAGTAATTTCCGACAAAGCGCGATCCGTACTGTCTTTAGTAGCACTCGGTGATAACAAACCGACAATCGGCTTTCCTCGGTCTTTTGGATTACTGCTAGGAATATCAGCCACTTTCAGCGGGTAAGCTTTGCCGTTAGGAGTTAAGACTATCAAAGTGCGATCGGTTTTAGTCAGCTCTGCAGTCACAATAAAATCTTCATATTTGTCTAAAGCAGAAACCGATTTTTCGCGACTTTTCGAGCGCGGGCGATCCGTAGCCGGCAAGCGCCGCACGTAATGCTTGTGCGAAAATTCAACAATTGTTTCTTCAGGCTCTAGAACCGGCAACAATAAGTTAGGCTGAATCGTTGCCGGCGACAACTGCTTTAGTCCAGAATTTTTCTTACCAGAAAATTGTGTGTCTGTCTTGGCCGCGCGTCCTGTTTCCCTAGCAAATTTAGTGCGGCGGGGGTCAGCGTACTTGCGTTTGAGCGATCGCAATTCCTTCTTCAAAGCCTTCAAAAGTTCGCGCCTGTCGCTCAACAACCGCTGCAATTCTTGAATATTCCCCATCAACTCATCCAGTTCAGCTTGCAAATGTTGCCTTTCCAAACCAGTCAGCCGGCGCATCGGCATCGCCAAAATCGCATCAGATTGACTTTCGCTCAAATCGAGGCGAACTTGGAAAGTTTGCTTAGCAGTAGTACCGTCAGGAGAATTTCTGAGAATGTCGATCGTAGTATCGAGATTTGTCAAAGCCAACATTAAGCCTTGGACAATGTGACACCGACGTTCTGCCACCTGCAACTCGTAATTGTAGCGCCTGGTGAGAGTCACTTCTCGGAAATCGAGAAATTCCTGCAACAATTGTCTGAGCGTCAACTGTCGGGGTTGACCGTTGACAATTGCCAGCAAAATCGCACCAAAATTTGTTTGCAGGTCAGTTTGTTGGTAAAGACGAGCTAGCACCGCTTCGGGAGTAAATTCCCGCTTGAGTTCAATTACAACTCGAATGCCATCGCGATCGCTCTCATCGCGCAAATCAGAAATACCGTCGAGGCGACCGGCATTCACTAAATCCGCCACCTTTTCAATCCAACTCGCCTTATTCACCTGAAACGGAAACTCCGTCACCACGATCGCAGTTTTAGTCCGCACCTTGCGATTACCAGGGACTTCTTCCACCCCGGCCACACCCCTTACCGCAATGCTGCCTCGACCCTTAGTGTAGGCATCAACAATGCCCTCTGTAGCGACGATTTCCCCTCCCGTCGGAAAATCTGGGCCCGGAATCAGTTCAATTAACTTCTCGTCCGAGACTTCGGGATTTTCAATCAAAGCAATTAAACCATCTACCACCTCCCCCAAATTGTGCGGCGGAATATTAGTGGCCATCCCCACAGCAATCCCAGTACAGCCATTGAGTAACAGAAACGGCAACTGAGCCGGTAGTGCTGTCGGTTCTTGCTCGGAACTGTCAAAGTTAGCTGCAAAATCAACAGTTGCATCGCCGACCTGGGTTAGCATAGCTTCGTGGGCGATCGGTGCGAGCCTAGTTTCCGTGTAGCGCATCGCAGCAGCCGGGTCATTGTCCACCGAACCGAAATTGCCGTGACCGGCAAGCAAAGGATAGCGGCTCGAAAACTCCTGAACCATACGCACCAGAGCGTCGTAAACCGATTGGTCGCCGTGGGGGTGATATTTTCCCAAAACATCTCCAACTACCCGGGCGCACTTGCGGTAAGGTCTGTCTGGTGTCAAACCGAGTTCGTGCATCGCGAACAAAATTCGACGGTGCACGGGTTTTAAACCGTCGCGGACATCAGGCAAAGCTCGCCCGACGATCACACTCATGGCATATTCGAGGTACGATTGCTGCATCTCGGCGTGCAGAGGCGTAGAAATTACTTGCCCGGAAAGTAGGTTTAGTTGTTTGGCCATGAGTCCTTGTGTCCGTTAATTCCTGAGTGAAGACAGCCTCTGTCAATAATGCTCAGGTTGCCTGTCTCGAATGAAAAGCGTTTGCCTTCAAGCAAACCGATAGTTCGATAAAACCGCCCAGCAGGAGGATAAAAATAAATTTAACAGGTTAAAGCAGAATCAGAGTGCCGAAGACTGGCAACACTTGCTTCTTACTCTCCACTCTTACCCTAACCTCTATATTGCCGATCGTTGCGACTACCTGTCTATATACCGTCCGCCGCGAGAAGGTTGATTTACAGTCATGCTTTTACTTATAATCGCTCACAAATGCCGATCTTTGAGAATTCAGCAGTCAAAAGCTTTTCTCATGAGCTGTCCTAGTCTGATCTGCGATCGATGGAAGCGTCGATATTTTAAAGCAATGTCGATCGGTCTAAACTAAGAATTGCCAATCCTTAACAATCCCCGCTATGTTCCCTACTCCGAATGCTTCAGCGGCAGTACCTGAATCAATATTGCTTGATTTTAAGAGCAGCACATAAAACAATTGTCACACCCTCCCGACTCTAAGTCGCCGGCTTGACCCAGAAAAAAAATCCTAAAAACCTGCTAATGAAGAATCTTGAGACTCTTGTCAGTATCAGGTAGAGCACCTCAATCAATGCAGTAAGTATTTTTTTGACAGTGCATTTATAGTGCTTTCTGGCGATCGAGTCTTATATAGGTCGATCGCCACCGCCTTGCACTCGCAAAAAAATGCTTGGCGACAGAAATGAGATACTCCCTGGAAACTTTTAGGCATCTGTAGGCCATTTCGCCGAAAAACCAACGGGCCCAAGACAACCGAGTTGAAGAGAAACGCAATTCGCGGATCGGAGCCGCCTAGTGTCATCTGTGATATAACTAGCTTGATGAAACAAGTTTTGACAAGAGCTTACAAGCTTGAAGTACCTCCTAAAGTAGCCCCAAAACTGGACGCGACTCTCAAGGTATTTTCTCATCCTTGCAACTACATCAGCCAAACTGTTGACCCAAAACTAATTAATAAACCTCGGATTCAAGGATTGGTCGATCGGCAGCAGAGGGAGGAATTTAGCTTGTCTGCTAACCATGATATAAATATCAATGCTGCGGTTAATATTCTAGTCGCTGCCGTTGCACTCGGAGACGAAAAACAAACGTGGAGTCAAGCACAAGACTGCTTTTAAAGTAGCTGCATCCTCGCGCCAAGCGTTAACCCAACCAGAATTTCGACAGTTGTCAATTTTTGACGCTTTGAAATAGATGAAATCCCCGTCCATTTTACGGCGGGGCGGATGTCAAAAGTATTGCAAACACATTCACAAAAAAGATGGCTATTTGTATGCAGCCGTATTGTTGCCCATCCTTTCCTCTCGCCTTCCCCGTGCTGAGTAAAGCGCCTTTGAAGGTGGTATCCAGGAGATCGCAAAGATGAAAACCGTTCTGATTGTAGAGGACGATTTGGTTAACGCTAGAGTTTTTTCTAAAATTCTGACTAAGCGGGGGGGCTTAGCCGTGAAGCACACAGAAAATGTCGATGAGGTGATGCAGATTGCTGCATCTGGGGAAGCTGATTTGATTTTAATGGATGTGTCTCTTTCGCGCAGCGTCTATCAAGGAAAAGCTGTTGACGGCATTAAGATTACTCAAATGCTGAAAGCAGACCCGCAAACGGCCTCGCTACCGATTATTTTGGTTACTGCTCACGCGATGGCCGGTGATAGAGAAACTTTTCTGAATCAAAGTGGTGCGGACGGTTACATCTCTAAACCCGTGGTAGACCATCAAGAGTTTGTCGCTCAAATCAAGGCTTTGCTCCCTGATTGAGTGAAATATAGCCTTCCTTTTCTCTCATATGAGGTACGCGAACGGCATAGGGCATAGGGCATAGGGCATAGGGCATAGGGCATAGGGCATAGGGCTATCCTCACTTTTTTGAGAACCGCTATACATGAAGGAGGAAGTTCGGCAACGGATTGTGTAGCGGATGTAACGGATGTAAGGAAGAAGCAGGAAGAAGGAAGAAGGAAGAAGGAAGAAGGAAGAAGGAAAAAGAAGGAAGAAGGAAGAAGAAGGAAGAAAGAATTTTAATTGCATTGGATCTCAATGTTACATTTGTAGCAACAGCTCGCTATCGAGTTCGCACGGGCTGTATGTAACCAGCGGTGCGATCGATAGCGATCGAGCAACGGTTCGTAGTGCGGACTTTAGTCCGCAATTTAAGAGCGGACTAAAGTCCGCACTACGAACCAATATTAGATCGATCGATCGACCGGACACGATATTAAACAAAAAAAGCTTTTTGTTGCAAAGCCGGAGATGCTCTCTTTGACTATTTGTTAGCTCAAACACTTAAAACCTCGGAATTATAAGTTTTTCTTAAATTTTGATTTATATTTTTTGACGGATACACCTATTGATTTATTCCTTATTTGTGTGCAGTCCGATCGCGCTTTTTGTCGCGAATTTGACTGTGGAGAACACCAAGCTTTAAAGAAACAAACTTAATATTTTTAAACCGGTGTCGAAACCGAAAAAATTGCCGCGCAGCCCGGTCTTACGGGCGTGCGCGACAATTTCAGAACTAAGATTACAGTCCTAAACGGGTTAAGACCAAAGAAACCGGGTTTTTACCGAATCTGTGAGCGAGTGGGAAAAATTATCGA
>JBBSNU010000374.1:0-5568 GCA_038260455.1 Chroococcales cyanobacterium
CGATCGACTGCTTGCCAATAGCGCCGTGGCGATCGATACTTTTGATAACAGCGTCGGGCGACAAGCAGTCAAAGATTACTGTGCCAGAGTCTCCATTCCCTGCTTGCACGTCGGATTAGCAGCCGATTACTCCGAAATAATATGGAACCAACACTATCGGGTTCCTTCAGCAGCAAATGATGACGTTTGCGATTACCCCCTGGCCAGAAACTTGGTAATGCTGACAGTTGCAGTCGCCTGCGAAGTAATTGTTACCTTTGCTGCTACCGGAGAGCAACAAAATTTAACTTGCACGATCGGAGATTTTGCAGTAAAGCCACTTATATTGTAAAATGTCCGTTGACTGTTGCCAGAAACCCGGTCGAGCGAGATTGGATACCTCCATCCCAGAAACCCGGTTTCTCACTCTCAAACAATCGTCAGTCGATTTTAGATTTTAGATTTTAGATTTTGGATTGACTTGCAGCGCCGTGAATCACGGGAAGTTGAACTCTTAGTCTAAAATTTGGAGATCGTCCACGATTTGAGTCGGCGGCACGATACCCGTTGATGGCGGGTGAAAGTTGCAGAAAACGCTTGAGAAAATTAACAGGGAAAGTATGGTTGGATCGCAGACTTTTTATTATTTACTAGCACTTCTGGGCTTATTAGTTTTGACTGGTGCCAATGCAGCCAGTTATTCAGCGGGTGGCACAGTTTGTCCCACTAATGATTGCCACGAACCAGAAGTTAGATTCCATAAAAGAATCTTGAAACACGGATCGAGAGGGGCAGATGTCAAAAAACTGCAAAAATTATTGAACGCGCAGGGTGTGTGCCCAGAGCCGATCGCACTTGATGGCGTATTCGGCACGACAACTCTAGACGCAGTGAAGAGATTTCAGCGACAAGCCAACCTTCCTGTAGACGGAATTGTGGGAGGCAAAACTTGGGACAGATTGTTTGCTAGTTCCTAACTTTAAGTACCGGAAAACAAAAGTTCCTAAGTCAGTCGATTTTAGATTTTAGATTTTAGATTTACTAGACAACAGATGAATCTGGAAGCTTAAACTCTGAGTCTAATTTTTTTTGATTGAACCTCAATAGCGTCGGAAATCAAGTACCTGTTTTTGGGCGAGGTCATGTTTGGTAATCATTAATCCCTGGGATTTGTAGTTGCACATTAAGTAGATTGTGTGCAACTACAGATCCCTAAATTGCCATCAATAATCAATGACTAACTAAATTGCTAATGAATGAAGTTTTAGATTTTTGGTTTGGTCGATCGAACTCTCCTGAGTTTGGGAAAGTTCAAAAGAAGTGGTTTGAAAAAAATGCGGACTTTGATGCGGAAATACTAACGCACTTTCTGCCGCAATACGAACTAGCCGCCTCCGGTAAACTAGACTCTTGGCAAGATTCCCCGAAAAACTGCCTAGCATTAATTGTACTGCTCGATCAGTTTCCGCGCAATATGTTTCGCGAAACGCCGAAAGCATTCGCCACAGACAGCAAAGCCTTAGCCGCCGCCCAACACGCTGTTAACAATAACTTCGATCGCGAATTTCTGCAAGTAGAAAAATGGTTTATTTACCTACCTTTTGAACACAGCGAAAACTTAGAACACCAGCAAAAATCTGTGGAATTATTTCGCCAACTAAGCGGCGAACCCGAAAGCGATTCAGTCATTGATTTCGCAATTCGGCATTTCAAAATAATCGAACGTTTTGGCAGATTTCCCCACCGCAACCAGATTCTCGGACGCGAAACAACACCCGAAGAAGCAGAGTTTATGAGACAACCCGGTTCGGGATTTTAAAGCGCGATCGCAAAACTTTTAGGTTATTTGCTCTACAAACTAGAAAATGCTATATTTAAGAGGGATACCCCACTGACTTTAAAGCAAAAAGCACAGACTGCAATTTATAGAAACAATAGCGATTTTCGGCTAACATTTAAAATTTAAAATCAAATCGGCTACTAAAATTATCAATATAGCGGTTCTCAAAAAAGTGAGGATAGCCCTATGCCCTATGCCCTATGCCCTATGCCCTATGCCCTATGCCGGATAGTACCTCATCTTTCGCTTGAAAGGCTATATGTGTTTCCCTCACCAAGAATATATAGATAAGCTTTCAACTCAATGCCCGCCACAGGACTATGAACCTAAAGAAATGCTGGCTTTTAGATTTGTATTTGAACCCAATGATGAACGATCTATTAATAACTTTAAACCAGTGCTGATAATAACTCCGCAGCGCAACCTCAAACCCGAAACTGAAGCTACCCGATGTCAAGGTTATGCGCTATCATTATTTGATACCATGCAAAATGCCGAAAAACGTTATTTAAAACTAACAAAAAAAAGAAAAAAACTGCGCGATTCTCTGGGGACTCACATAGCAGCAGGAGCGATCGACAAGACAGATGGAGTTGTCTCCAAAATAGATGATAACGGTCACTTGAGCCTACATGAATTTGCTACTGCTGATTTAGCAGCAAAATTTGTAATAACATCTTGTTTATTGTAAGGTACAAAAAAATGGAAGAATTAATAGGATTTAAACTAAGTAAATTTCCTCTAACTCTCAGAAGCATAGTCAATTTAGAGTATTTCGACGGCCCGCTACTATCGCTTTTTGAGAATGAATACGGCGATAGCTATCTTTATTCTTGGTGCGATGTAGATAATTTGTACAATCGCTGGTTGGTTTTCAGAGTTGCACAACTAACTCTCAAGCTTTACATAGAGGGACAAATTTCATTGCACGAGTTAATTGTAAATCCTGTTGACGGATTTCTCTATTCATTAGATATAGACAATGATTTACAGGTTAAAAACACTTATTTAATCCTGCCTGAAAAATTACCGGCAATCTACTTGCCCGAAACAGATTCCTATTACGAACTGTCTGATTTAAATCGCGAAACTGCGGAAGAAGATAAGTTATTAATTATTCAAAAACTTTCCGGTGAATCTCAACTTAGCAAGGTTTGAAGCTGACTAAACAACCAGATACCCGACTTCTTGAAAAAGTCGGTATCTAATAGATCGCCCAATCCTCAGCCGCGATACTGAACCCGATAAATCCGGTTGTTCGCTTCCTCAGTAAACAGCAAACTCCCATCAGGTAAAACCAACAAACCAACAGGCCGCCCCCAAGTTTTCGGGCCAGACGGATCTGTCAGAAAACCAGTCAAAAAATCCTCATAATAACCTTGAGGCCGTCCAGTTGCCGCATTAAAGGGTACAAACACGATTTTATACCCAGTTCCGGCATTGCGGTTCCAACTGCCGCGAAACGCCACAAACGCGCCGTTAAAAAATCTTTTGGGAAATGTTTTTCCGTCGTAAAATTGAAGCCCCAAAGCCGCCGAATGCGCCTGAAACAGCACATCCGGCATTAATGTTTTAGCTGCTAAATCAGGTCGATCGCTCTTGCCGTTTCTAGCGTGGCGCGGATCGAGCAAATTCGGCTTAAAATAAGTATAAGGCCAGCCGTAAAACTCACCTTGACGAATTCTAGTCAAGTAATCTGGTACTAAATCATCTCCCAAACCGTCGCGTTCGTTGACTGTCGTGTAGAGTTGATTGGTTTTTGGGTGAAAATCCAATCCCACAGGATTTCGCAAACCGGAAGCAAATGTTTGCTGGTTTGTGCCGTCCAAATTCATCACTTGCACAGATGCTCTCGGCAGCGGTTCGGAGTCGGCATTAGACTGGGAACCAACTGATACGAAAAGCTGGCGGTTGTCTGGGGAAGTGACAACATTTCGCGTCCAGTGTTGGTTGTAGCCACCGCCTGGTAAATCGGCAATCTTTTCACCGCTACCTGTTAATTGTTCCTGCCCTTTTGTGTAGGGAAATCGGCGGACTTCAGCGGTATTTCCGAGAAAAAAATAGCGATCGGCAAAAGCCATGCCAAAGGGAATATTTAAATTATTTTGGGCGCTAGCAAAAGTCTTGCGAACCTCAGCAACACCGTCGCCGTTGCCATCCCGCAACAGCGTAATCCGATTCTGTCGCGTTTCTGTTACCAAAACATCCCCTGTCGGCGTCAAAGCCAGCCATCGGGGAGCGTCTAAATTGTCAGCAAAAACGTTGACTACAAAGCCAGGAGGCACTCGCAGCACTGGCGATGGGGGAATCGGTATGACTTGAGGAGGTTTCGAGGCGCTTTCGGTGGCGAAAGGCTGCGGCAAAGAATTTGCGACAATGCCGATCGGCTGCGGTGAAAGCGGTTTGGTCGGTACAATTTGATTTGTCCGACCATTTGTCAGCGGTGCAGGGGAGGGAATTTGCGACAGCGGACTTGGTTGGGGAACAGAAGTGGTTATGGCATCCGTAGCTCGATCGCACCCAATCACCGGCAGCAACAGAATTAGCAACAGGAAACGCAGGTAATACATAGCAGCCATTTCTCCACAATTGCTCGACAATTCTCTGATTCTAACTAACAGGCGCGGGAATTCCCCCGATATAGATGTACTCATCTGCTTCGGCGGGATCAAAGCGATGGTTATTTCCTGCCGGCAATTTTTTTGGTGGTTGCCAAAGCTGAAGAACAAGCAGGACAGGCAAGAAATAACCAATTTCTTATGTGGCACAAGGAAGTTACGATAAATAGGATTCGTGTTAAAATAGGTATATGAAAAACGTTGCTAAAGTACGAATTTATCCAATTGATGAACAGAAGCGAGTGCTGTCACAGGCATTTGGTTGTGCCCGTTGGTATTGGAACAATTCGCTGAACGCAACGAATGAACTCTACAAAGAGACGGGTAAAGGCTTATCCCAGATTGGGATGAATAGCAGACTTCCCGCACTTAAGAAAGAGTACGAATGGTTGGGTGAAACCTACAGTCAAGTGCTGCAAAGTGTCTCGTTGAACCTATCGAGAGCATTTATCAACTTTTTTGAGGGACGGGCATCATTCCCGAAATTCAAATCAAAGCACGACAACCAATCCATTCAGTACCCCCAAAAAGTCCAGATCGTTGATGATAGTCATCTGAAGTTTCCCGGCAAGGTAGGCGTTGTTTCTGCCAAGCTCCATCGCACCTTTGAGGGGAAAATAAAAACGGTTACGGTCAGCATGAATCACGCCGGGAAGTATTACGCTTCTCTGTTATTTGATGACGGCTTACCCGATGCTGAGATTTCTTCAGAAGGTAAAGCAGTTGGGCTCGATGTTGGACTGACTCATTTTGCCATCACCTCTGACGGCTCTAAATTCGACAATCCCAAACATCTAAAGAAACGAGCCAAGAATCTGAAGCGCAAGCAACAGAAACTATCTCGCAAAGTAAAAGGATCTAATCGACGCAAGAAAGCCCGTCGCATCGTTGCGCGGGTGCATGAAAGAATCGCCAATTCTCGAAAAGACTTCCAACACAAGCTATCTCGCAAACTGGTGAACGAAAACCAAGTCATCGTTGTGGAGAATTTGGCTCTTCCGTACTTATTGTGCTAATTTTTTAGGAAAATGCCAAAATAGTAATGCCCGTATTTCAAAATTTCTCAAATTTCTAAATCCAAAGCCACACCTTTTTAATAGCTTTAATTTAGTATTAATTCCCTCTACTATC
>JBBSNU010000375.1:0-5558 GCA_038260455.1 Chroococcales cyanobacterium
AGGTCAAAGTTCCGATCGAGTAAAAGGCTTGAGCACTGGGGCTGACGTTTATATAGTCAAACCTTTTGAACCCGAAGAACTGGTAGCTCAAGTAGAGTCTTCCCTGAAAGCAGCATCTCGTTTAATTCGCCACTCTACTCCAGGTATTGAGAGTGGCCCAAGAATTAAAGCCCGCCGCCATGTCGAATTGACTCCAACTGAGTTAAAGGTGGTACAGTTGCTAGCGCAGGGTATGGCAAACCGCCAAATAGCAGACATCATGAATGTTAGCCAGCGGACTATAGAGAGCCACGTCAGCAATATGCTAGGCAAAACAGGTCTGCACAACCGAACAGAATTAGCTCGCTGGGCCCTGGAAAGCAAAAAGGCTTGAGCACTTCTACCCTCAGCTATGAAATTAGGGGAGTACAAGGTAAAGTAATGCGCTGGGCGCAAGCCTGCTTGGCGGTAGTTTCAACCCCAATTAACTTTGACCCAGGAGCCGACAACGACTGAACATGAGTTATCGGGAGTCTGGTTCGATCGACCTTGCTCGGTCGATCGAATGCAAGCAGCTTTAAAAGAATCCTCTGGCGGTAGAGCCGAAAATATGAAATACTGGGGGGATGGAGTTTTCTGAAGTTTAATCTATTGCCTCAGTTAGCTCCATATTGCTAAAATGTGATATTTAGATTAACTTCTTTCTACAATTATTAGGTCTAAGTTCTATGACAAACTTAATGAACCGCCTTTCTATTTTTGTTGACGGGAACAATATGTTCTACGCTCAACAAAAGAACGGTTGGTTTTTTGATCCTCGCAGGGTGCTCGAATATTTCAAAACTTCGCAGCCAAATGTCATCTTGATCAATGCTTTCTGGTATACGGGTTTGAAAGACCCGCAAGATCAAAGGGGATTTCGAGATGCTTTGATTAGTCTGGGTTACACGGTTCGCACTAAGATTCTTAAGGAATATTACGATGATGCTTCGGGCAGATATTCTCAAAAAGCTAATTTAGACATAGAGATTGTGGTTGATATGTTTAATACGGTAGATCAATACGACCAAGTTGTGCTGTTTAGCGGGGATGGAGATTTTGAGCGGGCGATCGAGCTACTGCGCTCGAAAAATACTCATATTACTGTGGTATCAACCGAAGGAATGATTGCTAGAGAGTTACGAAATGCTACAGATAGGTATATAGACCTGAATGAAATTCGGGAACATATCGAAAAAATGGATTATTAGTCATTAGTCATTAGTCATTAGTCATTAGTCATTAGTCATTAGTCATTAGTCATTAGCATTTTGTAGGGGCGGGTTTAGCTAAGGATATATGATACAAATGACTAAAAAAAGGACAAAACCCGCCCTCTCAGTCATTAGTCATTAGTCATTAGTCGGCAGTCATTAGTTATAAGTTATTAATTGTAAATTATTAATTGTTAATTATTGGCGCGAGAACCGGACTGGTGAAAGAAGGCTAAAAAACCGACGGGACAAGTAAAATTCAGGAGCAAACTTTTTTCTGAAAACTATGAAAACTCAACCAAGTCAAGACCGGGTGATTATTTTCGATACGACTTTGCGGGACGGAGAACAATCTCCAGGCGCATCTCTGAATGTGGATGAAAAGCTGACGATCGCTCGACAGTTAGCGAGATTGGGCGTGGATGTGATAGAAGCGGGTTTCCCTTTCACCAGCACGGGAGATTTTGAGGCAGTCCAAAAAATAGCGCGATCGGTTGGCACGGAAAATGGGCCGACAATTTGCGGTTTGGCAAGGGCGAGAAAGCCGGATATCAAAACAGCAGCAGAAGCTCTGAAACCAGCGGTAAATTCGCGAATTCATACGTTTCTGGCGACATCTGACATTCACTTGGAATATAAGCTGAAAAAGACACGGGCTGAGGTTCTGGAAATTGTGCCGGAAATGGTAGCCTATGCTAAGTCTTTTGTGGATGATGTGGAGTTTTCGCCGGAAGATGCTTGTCGTTCGGAACCAGAGTTTTTGTATCAGGTTCTGGAACGGGCGATCGCCGCCGGTGCAACTACTGTGAATATTCCCGATACTGTCGGCTACACAACTCCGAACGAGTTTGGGGCTTTGATTCGGGGAATTAAAGAAAACGTGCCGAATATCGATCGCGCAATTATTTCAGTTCACGGTCACAATGACTTAGGATTGGCTGTTGCTAACTTTTTGGAAGCGGTCAAAAATGGCGCAAGACAGTTAGAATGCACGATTAACGGGATTGGCGAACGCGCTGGAAATGCAGCTTTGGAAGAATTGGTAATGGCGCTTTACGTGCGGCGGCAATATTTCAATCCGTTCTTGGGCCGGCCAGCAGATTCCGAGGAACCGCTGACGAATATTGACTCGCGCCAAATTTACAAAACATCGCGCTTGGTTTCCAATTTAACGGGGATGTTGGTGCAGCCAAATAAGGCGATAGTCGGGGCCAATGCTTTCGCCCACGAGTCGGGAATTCACCAAGACGGAGTGCTGAAAAATAAGCTGACATACGAGATTATGGACGCTGAGTCGATCGGCTTAACGGAAAATCAAATTGTTTTGGGGAAATTGTCAGGCCGCCACGCTTTTCACACTCGCTTAAAAGAGTTGGGTTTTGAAATGGCTGACGATGAGCTAAATAAGGCTTTTGTCAAATTTAAGGATTTAGCGGACAAGAAAAAAGAGATTACCGATTGGGATTTGGAGGCGATCGCCAACAACGAATGCCACCAAGCACCGGAACTGTTCCGGTTAGAATTGGTGCAGGTTTCCTGCGGCGACAAATCTCGCCCCACAGCAACCGTCACGGTGCGGAATCCATCGGGAGAAGAATTGACCGATGCTGCGATCGGAACCGGGCCAGTGGATGCGATTTACAGAGCAATCAACCGCGTGGTAAACGTACCGAATGAGTTGATCGAGTTTTCTGTACAATCGGTAACAGCCGGCATAGATGCGATCGGCGAAGTAACAATTCGCTTACGTCATGAAGGCAAAGTATTTTCTGGACACTCAGCAAATACCGACATCATAGTTGCCTCCGCAGAAGCATACATCAGCGCCTTAAATCGACTGTACGTGTCATTGCAGCCTGAAAAATCCTCCGAACAGCCAACTGCGATCGGAAATCAAGTTGTTGCACAAGCACAGCGCTGATAAATTTGCCGTCAACCATCTTGCTTAAACCAAACCGCAGACGAACCCAGATCGAAGCAGATCAAACTCAATTAATCTGCGTTAATCCGCGTTCATCTGCGGTTAAAAAATTCACTTAATTACAAAAAAAACCATGTAAAAAATGCAAGAAGAAACCTTAAACAAAGAGCGAAAATTCCACGATGCCTGGGCATCAACAATAGATATTGACGGCATTCGAGTCAATGATTACTTTGAAGCTTGTACCGCCCCAGAAAATAGATTCATCCTCAAACAAATAGGCGATATTACCGGGAAACGCCTGTTAGATTTAGGCTGCGGTGCCGGAGAAAATAGCGTTTATTTTGCCAAAAAAGGCGCGCAATGCGTAGCTGCCGACTATTCTCAGGGTATGGTAGATGTAGCCCTGAAATTGGCAGAAAAAAACGGCGTTATCATAGAAGGTTGCACTGTCAATGCAATGGCGCTAGATTTCCCCGATAACAGTTTTGATATTGTTTACGCTTCTAATTTGCTGCACCATTTGCCGGAACCCGAAAAGGCGATTCGCGAAATGCAGCGCGTGCTGAAACCAGGGGGAAAAGCTTGTTTTTGGGACCCGATGAAGCACAATCCGGTGATTAATGTTTACCGCAGGATGGCGACTGAGGTGCGGACTGAGGATGAAACTCCTTTGGATATTAATATTGTCAAGTTTGTTGAATCTCTGTTTTCGGAGACGGCTTACGATACGTTTTGGTTGACCTCGCTGTGGATTTTCTTACGCTTTTATTTGATCGAAAAAATACATCCTAATGAGGAGCGTTACTGGAAAAAAATTATTATTGAACAAGAGAGATTAAAACCGGAATATTCTAGATTAGAAGGGTTGGATGGGTTTTTGAAGAAGTTGCCTTTGATGAAGCGGTTGGCTTGGAATTTGGCTGTGGTAGCAACAAAGTAGTTAAAAGAAGGAAGAAGGAAGAAGGAAGAAGGAAGAGGGAATAAGAAGGCTTTAGTGGTAGGGTGCGTCAGTTTTGAGATTCTTGCAGCAGCGCCGAAAGTATGATTTTGACGCACCATTTATTGTCCGGTGCGTCAGTTTTGAGATTGTTTGTTTGTAGCAAAAATAATCCTAGCTGACGCACCCTACTTAAAACTATAAAAAGAAGTGGTAGGGTGCGTCAGTTTTGAGATTCTTGCAGCAGCGCCGAAAGTATGATTTTGACGCACCATTTATTGTCCGGTGCGTCAGTTTTAAGATTGTTGGTTTGTCGCAAAAATAATCCTAACTGACGCACCCTACTTAAAACTATAAAAGAAGTACAATAAGTCAAAGCATTTAATTAAGAGGCTAATTATGCCAGAAACTATTACTGCTGTCTACGAAAACGGGGTTTTTCGCCCTTTGAGTTCTGTGTCATTGAATGATGGGGAAACTGTGCAAATCACAATTGTAGCGGAAGTTTCGCAGGAAGAACTCAAGGGCGATCGCGAAAAAGCGATTAAATTGATGGATGTACGAGGATTGGTGCGTTTGCCAAAGAAAGAGGGTAAACTCGATCGAGCCGAATTAATCAAGCGCGCGCAGCAGTGGCGCGAATTGATGAAAAAAATGGAAGCGCTACCAGGTAAGCCTCTCTCAGAAATCATTATTGAGGATCGTGGCCCGTGGTAAATGCTTATTTTCTAGATACTAGCGCTTTAGTCAAACGGTACGTGCCTGAAATAGGCAGTGACTGGATTTTATCGATTACCGATCCTGCTACAAACAGCGATTTAGTTATTAGCCAGATTACTTGGGTGGAGTTACACAGCGCTTTTGCACGCCGTCTGCGGGATGGAAGTTTGTCTGCGGAGCGCTTTGATTTAATTGGGCAAAAAGTTAGGGAGGATTTTGAAAATGAATACCGAGTCATAGATGTCGATCAAACTTTGATAGAAACAGCCGCCGAATTGGTGATGCAACATCCGCTGCGGGCTTATGATTCTATGCAATTAGCGTCAGCTTTGCGCTTTCAATCTACTACTCTCCTTTCGCAGCCAGAAACTCGACTGGTTTTTGTTTCTGCAGACAACAGGTTGCTGGATATTGCTCAGTCGGCTGGTTTGGCGATCGACAATCCTAATAATTATCCCTCATCAAACGGTTCGTAGTGGGGACTTTAGTCCGCAATATAGAGCGGACTGAAGTCCGCACTACGAACCTATATTAGTGCGATCGCTATTTAGATAATTTCCTTCAAGGTTTTAACTAATATTTGATTCTGTTCTTCCGTACCTATACTAATCCGCAATTTGTCTTCTAATCGCGGCTGATTGAAGTATCGAATCAATATTCCCCGTTCTTTCAGTGTTTGATAAATTCTTTCTGCATCGCCGTTGGGCGGTCTAACTAACAAAAAGTTGGTTTGCGATGGCCAAAC
>JBBSNU010000376.1:0-5556 GCA_038260455.1 Chroococcales cyanobacterium
GGATAAACGGTGTTCGAGTCTCAACGCCTCAGCTTTGGAAGATTGAATGGGCGGTGCATATTCATTATAAGTTTCGCGGACTGCTTTTAGTCCCGCAACGCCGAGAGGATCGGAGGATTTTGTTTTCGGCATTCGCTTTCTGATTTCTGCTACAAACTCCTCAAAGGATAGACCAGAAAAATCTTCGAGTTTTTGTCCGACTTTCTCGATTCTATAAGTGATTTCCAGCCATTGCAAGACATCTCGATGAGTTTCTTGATTGGTTTTAGCGATTTCAATTAAACGGCTGACAATTGGTTCCACTTCGGCACGAATTGAGTCAGTTGGTGGTGCGATGGGTATATTTTCTGTATAAATGTTCTTTAAGCGCAGTGTTTCATTAGCTCCATGAAGGGTAACGCGATATAAGTAGTACCACATTACAGGCGAATTCAGAACTGCTAATAACCATTTGTCAGTTGATGATAAAATAAAGCACAAATCATTTGTCAAAATACCGCGATCGTCCCAGCAAAACTCTGAATAAGTAGACAGGTCTTTCCAAATAATTTTAGGTTGCTCAAAGACTTTATAGTAAGCACAGCTACGCAGTTCCCACCAGTAACGTCCTTTGTCGGAACGCTTGCACAATTTTTCTTGCATCGGCTTCATATACTTATATACGGATGGAAAAGTTTGTGCAAATACTTCCTCTGCTTTATCCTTTGCTTGACTCCACGGCCATACACTATCACTGCTAGATTTAAGCAAAATAATCCAAAGATTAGCCCACTCTGGACTCCAGCGTTTAATATCTTGACCTCGCAAATAAGGTTTGATAATTTCAGCGGATTTAGGGTCAGCTTGAACTAAACTATTTTTAGTAGCTTCATCAATCAAAAAAGCTTCGTTAAATCCTGTTTTTATGCCATACAAAGGCTTAACGCCTGCAAAATCTTTGAGCGGAACACCCACTCGTTTTATTTTCTGCATCAACTCATCAACAGCAGGAGGTTCCAGACTCCAAGCACTCGCAGTAAAACGATCGCGCGAAATTTGATAACCCTGTTGTTGAACGTATTGTGTAAGGTTGATATTAGCAAGATCCTCGCGCGGAACCGGACAAACAATTACAGAGGAATTAGATTCCGATTTACCCGGCTCAATCTCGCTTGCAGTTTCCGAGATAGATGGAGATAAATGAGGTTTTCTGACGGCGACAATACAGGGAAAAGTATCAGCATCCTCAAAAATTGGCGCGTGTCCGAAATCAATAATTTGCTCTAGTAAACCTTGACTGGAAAAAAACTTGCGTAGAGGTTCGCCGTATCCAGATCGCAACCATTTATTTGTCACAATATACGAAAGCACACCGCCCGGTTTAAGAATCTTTAACCCTAGTTCGTAAAAGTAAGTATAAAGGTCTGCAACGCCGTTATATGATTCATAATTTGCTTGCAAGTATGGTTTGATTGGAGACAGCAACTCCTGCCGCACGTAGGGCGGATTGCCAATCACAACATCAAAACCGCCATCAGCAAAAATCTGGGGAAATTCCGCTGGCCAATCAAACGCTCTCTCCGCTACATTATGATCGGCTACGATCGAGTTTCCAGCTTTAATATTATCATCCAAATAAGTCAGAGTTTTACCAGCTTGGGCCGTCTTCAACCACAGGGAAAGCTTGGTAATTTCCGCCGATTCCGACAGCAAATCTACGCCGTACAGGTTGTTGCTTAAAATAGTTCGATCGAACTCAAGCGAGTTGCGATTATTTAGCTGAGATTCCAAAGCATTCAATTCTCGATCGACTCTTTCGTACTGCTGCATCAAATAATCAAAAGCCGCAATCAAAAAAGCTCCCGAACCGCAGGCTGGATCGATGACTCGCGTTTTTTGCAGCACCTCGTCTCGATAGGCTTTCCAAAACTTAACTGCTGTTTTCTTGGGCGGCTTAACCGACACTTCAGCAACTTCGCCCATGTGGAAGAAATCGCGCAATTCTTGCTCTCGCCGCTGCAAATAGCCGCCGAGAGAAACCTCGACAATATACTGAGTAATAAAAGCTGGCGTGTAGAAAACACCTTGAGTTTTTCGCTTGCCTTTTTTCTGATTGTATTCCTGTCCGGCAGTTTCAGCATTTAACTCTTCCAAATCCGTCACAGACTGCTCGAAGATATGCCCCAAAATATCGACAGAAACTTCGGTATCAAAATCAAATCTGGTCAGCTTATTAAGCCTACTGCATAGAAGATTGGGAACAGTCAATTGTGCGTCTAAAATCGGATCGAATTTAAATAAACCGCCGTTGTATCCTGGTACGGGAGGGTCATCATTTCCCACGTCAACCCAGCGAAAGACTGATTGATAATTTTCCCAAATTAATCTAGGATTGTATTGGTCTTTGTTGTCGTGAGCGTTGCTGAGGGTGTTTCGCGGCAGCAATCCTCTATCTTCACAAAAAGCAATGAATAACACGCGGTCTAAAGTTTTTTGAGCTTTTTCGATCAGTATGCGATCGCGATTGGGAATGTCCTGCGGCCCGGTAAAGCGAAAATGCTTGACTAGATCGAGTCGAATTGCTTTGTATTCTTGATATAATTTATTGGTAATTTCCTCTTGAGCTTCCTCAGAATCTTTTAACAGTCTGTCGATCGCCGAAACTGTTTGAGCTTGATTTGTGGGAGGCAAAAAATTGCGCCGACACAGGAGAAAGTAAAACCGCTTAAACGCTTCAATATCCGCCAAGTCTGTCAGAAAAAATTGTTCGTAATAAGCGGGAGTTTTATTGGTATGATAAAGTCGCAATTCTCGATAATTCGAGACGATAATCCAGCGACAATCTGGTGTATAATTAGCGTAGCGCCATCCTTGGTCAACTGCTGATTCCGATCGCCCGGAGGCGGCACGGTCTAAGTCATTTTTCGCTCCCTTGAGTTCGATCGGAGCCACAACTTTACTTTGCAGGGACACGGATTTGCCTTTAGGATTGTCAGCAGCAGTAAAAAAGCCGATCGCCCCATCAGCAGAACCGCCACCATCAGATATCGTTTGTTCCGCGTTAATTTCCCAAGCTTTCCCCGCACCTTGAATTACCGAGCAATATCCCAAAATATCCTGAAAAATATCATTAATAAAACTTCCGTGCAGGGAAATTTCTTTAATTTCGTCTAAAGTACCCGTTTGCAGTGCAGCAATCCACTTTCCCAATTTTTGGCGGCGCACTTCCATATCTTGCGGAAAGCTAAAAGCGCGCAAAGCGGTGTTGAGTGTTTTGCCGTGAAAAAGGGCGCGAGTAGAGCGATTTGTCATCGTTTAAAAGCAGATTAATCAAGTTAATTTTACCGCATCTAAGTGCAACAACGGCTTAGGTTTTGCCATTCTCCCATCCAGCTACACTCAAAACGGGCGATCGCTCTTCGTTGATGAGCCTCCCGCAGGCGCCGGCTTCCCTAACGCACCTACCCTCAAAAAAGGCGATCGCACCCGCCGCCCCTCAATAGCTCAGCCAGTTCTCATTTACTTTGCATATCGTAATGATTAGGCAGAGCTATCATTTTTTCTCAGTGCCTTTCCGCTGCTCCCTGCGGGTTTGACAGCAATAATTAAATGCGTGCAAGCTAATCTGCACTGAGCCAAAAGTTTTGTTACAATAGGTAAGCTGTTACAAATCGTAACTTATGCTGATTTCTATTTTAATAATTGACGTAGCCCTAGTGGCCTGGTCCTTGCACCTAATGCAAGAGGCGATCGCACAACGGGAATTTTCACTAATCCTAGCCGGCATCCTAGTCGCGGTCTCAGCCGCAGCCCTGATAGTCGTCTACTTTCTCATGGGCTCTTGCTTGAGCCATTTAACCGCAATATCCCAACACACTTATTAAACAATAGTAGGGATTCGTTGATTGAAAAGCAGCCAGGAGATTTAAAAAAAGTCCAAAGCCTTGCCAGTTCAAGGCTCCAAACTATTTTTTCAAAAAGGCTTGACAAACATTACTCAATTAAGGCATGATTGAGAGCGCGAAAAGAAAGGGGAATTAGCTCAGTTGGTAGAGCACTACAATGGCATTGTAGGGGTCAGCGGTTCGAGCCCGCTATTCTCCATAAACAAGATTAGATCAACAAAATTAGATAAGACGGCGGTTGAAAGCGCCAGCGTCTTCTTAAATTCGATCGCACTTTCCCGTAAAATCAAAACAGAATCTACCCGCAAAAAAAAGCGACAACCCGTGGCAAAGTCAACTGAACCCAACAATCCAGAGAGGCCGAGCCAGCTTGCGCGATCGCCTCTGTACGACCTATCATTACAACTCAAAGGTCGGATGGTGCCATTTTCCGGGTGGGAGATGGCAGTGCAGTACGCAGGCATCAGCAGCGAACACCAAGCAGTACGCCAACAAGCAGGAATGTTCGACATTTCCCACATGGGAAAATTCCGCTTGAGAGGGAAACAACTAATCGAAAAATTTCAACCATTAGTACCCTCAGACTTAAGCCGCTTGCAACCCGGTCAAGCTCAATATACAGTCTTATTAAATAACCAAGGCGGCATCATAGACGACATTATTTTCTACTGCCAAGAACCAGACGCGAACACGAACGAAGAACGTGCAACAATCATTGTCAACGCCGCCACTCGCATCACAGACAAAGCCTGGATAGAATCCCACTTAGCATCTAGCGAAATTAGTTTTACCGACATCTCCAAAGACCAAGTTTTAATAGCAATTCAAGGCCCGGAAGCTGTCAACCATCTCCAGCCTTTTGTCGAAGACAACCTCGCCCCAATTAAAGCCTTCGGACACTTAGAAACAAACCTCTTGGGACAGCCGAGTTTTATCGCCAGAACGGGTTACACCGGCGAAGATGGATTTGAAATCATGGTGGATATAGAAACAGGCCAAAAACTCTGGCAAAAATTCCTAGATGCTGGCGTTGTCCCCTGCGGTTTGGGTGCCAGAGATACCTTGCGTTTAGAAGCAGCAATGGCACTTTACGGCCAAGATATCGACGACAGTACCACACCTTTTGAAGCTGGATTGGGTTGGGTAGTTCACCTCGATACCAAAGGCGACTTTATTGGGCGCGAGGTTTTGGAACAGCAGAAAGCTAGTGGAGTATCGAAGCGGTTGGTAGGGTTAGAAATGGAAGGGCGGCACATTGCGCGCCACGGCTATCCGGTAATATTTGAAAGCGAAACAGTAGGAGAAGTTACTAGCGGTACATTGTCGCCTACCTTGAATCGGGCCGTCGCCCTCGCGATGCTTCCGGTAAAATTAGCGAAAATCGGCCAGCGGTTAGAAGTCGAGATTCGCGGGAAAAATTATCCCGCGACGGTGGTTAAAAAGCCATTTTATCGCTCTCCCAACCGCCCCAATTAAATGTAGGGTGTGTCAGTTCAAATTATCTGCGCTGCAAATCGAAAAAATCGCGGGCTGATTGTAGGGTGCGTCAGCTTAAATTATCTGCGCTGCAAATCGAAAAAATCGCGGGCTGACGCACCCTGGGAGTTTCAGTTTGTAGGGTGGCGTCAGTTCAAATTATCTGCGCTGCAAATCGAAAAAATCGCGGGCTGAC
>JBBSNU010000377.1:0-5548 GCA_038260455.1 Chroococcales cyanobacterium
CCGAGTCCAGAATTGGAGAAGGAGTTGAAGCAGCACGTTGTTAAGGAGATTGGGGCGATCGCCCGTCCCGGCGAAATTCGATTTACCGATGCTTTGCCGAAAACGCGCAGCGGTAAAATTATGCGGCGTTTGCTGCGTTCTTTAGCCGCCGGAGAAGAGGTTTCTGGGGATACTTCGACTTTGGAAGATCGGACTGTTTTGGATAAGTTGCGCGGCGGTTCCTAGGCAGTTTTTGCCACCGCAGATGTAGGCCGATTAACACAGATGAACGCAGATGTGTTTTGATCTGCGTTCATCTGCGGTTTAATTGTTAAATATGAGCTACAATCAAGATTACTTCTGGACTGGATCTGAGCGCGATGCCTCCACTACTTAGCAAAACCACAGATCAGCGAATTGTTCATCATGGAATGTGGGAACGGTTTAAATTTATCCAAAAAGGCTTTGAAGGCTCCCCTAGAGTGCGACTATTTTACTATGATGGGACGATCGAGATTCTTATGCCTGGAGAAGATCACGAAACTTTTGCTCATATTATCGGTTACTTAGTGACTACTTTTCTCGTCGAACAGGGAATTTTCTTCAAGCCTACAGGGGCAATGACGCAGGAAAGATCGGGAGTTGTCTCTGTGCAAGCAGACGAATCCTACTGCATTGAGAGTGTAAAACCGATTCCTGATTTGTCGATCGAAGTTGTCTTTACCAGTGGAGGAATCAGTAAGTTAGAGCGCTATAAAGCTTTGGGTGTTTCAGAGGTTTGGTTTTGGGAAGATGGATTACTGAAGATATATCATCTCCATGACGGTAGCTATGAAAAGAGCGATCGCAGTCAGCTACCCGGACTCAACAACCTCGATCTCGATTTGATGAAACGCTGTATTTTGATGGCCGAAACTGATGCTGGGGAAGCTATTAGAGCGTTCCGTCGAGAGATGTAGCCGATCGCAATTTAGCAAATTATGTATGAAAGATTTAAGCTCCTGTTGCTTGCGATCGAGCATCAATCGATCGCAAGGAATATTCGAGCGTGGGTGCAGCGATCGCCTGCATACTATAGTTAGGCGATCGCTCTTTTGTTATCCAAGATTCACGGATATACCAAAAACAGCTTATTTGCCGCGCCACAGATGAACGCCATCGGGGTTGATTTCTGACCTTACTTGCAGCCACTCCTCTAGTAAGTAGTCATCATCAACTGCTTCTGAATGCTGTTCGTCTTTGAGAATTGCCAACACATGAACTCCAGAGGGATAGTTGACATGACGGATTTCTGGGTTATATCCCAAGTCTTGAATTTTTGCTAAAACATTATCAACTGAACCGGCAAGAGTCAGATCGACGGCCAGAATAATTTGACCGAGTTTAGCACCCGGTTTTACGCATTCGAGAACAGCCATTACTCTTTCTCCTTGTAGTTGCAACGGTAAATTTGAGGGCGATTTTCGACTTTTCGGGGTAGAGTCACAGATTCTAATTCAACCCGGTAGCGATCGGCTCGCTTTTGGCACTCCTGTTTCGCTTCTCTGGGGTTATCGGCAAGGATGGGCTCGTCCCACCCTTCACCCTCTTTTTCTGGATCTTGAATCATAATTAAATTACTCCTTTGTTGGACGCTCAACTTCGGAGAAGTCGTCTTGGCATGGTGCAGCAACATTCTGCCAAGGCGCATTTCTCTGCTATAATTGTACTGCATTTTTCAGTATAATTGCAGTATGAGTCAAAATGTTAAAGTTCTAACCATCCGACTGCCTGAAATCGAAATGCTTCGGCTAGAAGCTTATTGTGCGAACAGCGGTAGAACAAAAACCGATGTGATTCGCGAACAGATTAGGAGTTTAAAAGTTGAAAATAAGTCGCTTCACCCAGATTGATAACCTTGGTTGAATTTACGGGAGAAATTGATTTACCGATGCTTTGCCGAAAACGCGCAGCGGTAAAATTATGCGCTGCTTGTTGCGTTCTTTAGCCGCCGGAAAAGAGGTTTCTGGGGACACTTCGACTTTGGAAGCTCGGACTGTTTTGGATAAGTTGCGCGGCGGTTCTTAGGGCTATTTTTGCCACCGCAGATTTGAGCTGATTAACACAGATGAACGCAGACTTGTTAAGATTTGCGTTCATTTGCGTTTATCTGCGGTTTCATTGTTAATTCACTTATTTACCGCGCCACAAATAAACCGCATCGGGGTTAATTTCCGATCTTACTTGCAGCCACTCGTCTAACCAGTAGTCATCATCGACTGCTTCTGAATGCTGTTCGTCTTTGAGAATTGCCAAGACGTGAACTCCAGAGGGATAGTTGAGATGACGGATTTCTGGGTCATATCCTAAGTCTTGAATTTTTGCTAAAATGCGATCGACAGCACCGGCAACAGTAAGATCGACGGCAAGAATAATTTGACCGAGTTTAGCACCCGGTTTTACACATTCCAGAACAGCCATTACTCTTTCTCCTTGTAGTTGCGGTTTAAGATAATTGCATCATAATTTGCTATTATATAACCATGAAGTCTAATATTACTCGTGTTGTTCTATGCCTGCTCTAGACCTGTACCACAATACAGTCAAAAAATCTCTCCTCAATGATGGGTGGATAATTACTCACGATCCTCTCCATCTGAAATGGGGAAAAAAAGATATGTATGTGGATCTGGGAGCAAAACAGGTGCTCGCAGCAGAACGAGGAGAACAGAAAATTGCTGTGGAAGTCAAAAGCTTTGTCAGCGATTCAGAAATGCAGGACTTGAGAGAGGCGATCGGACAATTTACTATTTATCGATCTGTGCTTCATAGAACTTATCCAGAACATACGCTTTATCTGGCTGTTCGCGATATTACCTATGAATCTCTATTTGAAGAACCGATCGGTCAATTAATGATTGAAGATGAAAAGCTCAAGCTGATTGTATTCGACCCAAATCAAGAGGAGATCGTAAAATGGATACTTTAGCTAATTTTAGAACCACCATTAAAACAGTTCTAGAACCTTACACAAAAATCCCTTACTCTCATGGGGAGATAATTTGTAAAGCCGTGTTTGATGAAAAATCTAATTGTTACCTGCTAGTTACTTTAGGCTGGGATAAAGCCAAACGAATTCACGGCTGTTTGGTTCATATAGATATTATTGATGATAAGATTTGGGTACAGCGAGATGAGACAGAATACGGCGTGACGAAAGAACTTGTAGCTGCTGGAATTTCCAAGGATTCCATTGTTTTAGGTTTTCATCCCGCAGATGTCAGACCTCATACAGGTTATGCAGTTGTGTAGCTAATGAATTATTTGGCTCATCTATTCTTATCAGAAGGCACGCCAGAATCCCTGATTGGCAACCTCTTAGGAGATTTTGTCAAAGGTTCGGCCGTTAACCTTTATTCCGAGGAAATTAGAAAGGGCATCAGTTTGCACCGGAAAGTCGATCGCTACACGGATTCTCATGCAGTAGTGCGATCGAGTAAAAGCCTTGTTTCTTCCCACAGACGAAGGTTTGCTGGAGTTTTGATTGACGTGTTTTACGACCACTTCTTAGCTAAAAATTGGCTGGAATATTCAGAAATTCCGCTCCGGGATTTTTCTCAGGATGTCTATAAAATCCTGCAAGACAACCGCGATATATTACCTGACTCTCTCCAGCGGGTGCTGCCCACAATAATTGCCCGCGACTTGCTTTCATCTTATCAGGAAATTGCCGAAATCGGCATCACTCTTACAAGAATGTCGGCGCGACTCAAACGGACAAATAACTTGGCAAGTGGGATAGAAGATTTGACAGCTAACTATCAGCGCTTAGAATCGGATTTTCGGGATTTTTTTCCAGATTTGATAAAATACGCGACTGTTGGCAAATTTTAATAGAAAAAAACAAAAGTTGCCGTTGCTAGTGATAACGAACTCGTGTATAATCCAAACGATACCTGCATGAAATCTCAAATGCAACAGGGTTCAAAATATGGCAACCAGAATTCAGAACCTGCAAGTAACTCAAGTAGTTGATGGCGACAGCATCAAAATTTCTCTCAACGGCAAAACCGAGTCTCTGCGGCTGATTTGCGTCGATACAGAAGAAAGTTACTCCAACAGTTCAAAACCTGTTACAGCAGCCGGTAAAGCAGCTTCGGAAATGGCTAAAAAATACTTCACTACAGCAGATGGTAAATTTGCTCAAATTGACATAGAATTTGATACAGACGATCCGGTTAAACTTGCTCTAGAAAAACATCGCGACAACTACGGGCGTCTGCTCTGTTACGTACATAAAGATGGAGAAAATTACAACCTTAAACTGATTCAACAAGGCTGGAGTCCCTACTTTGTGAAATACGGGCGCTCCCGATTGTATCACCGACAAATGACTGAGGCAGAATCGGCTGCCAAAGCTTACAACCTGATGATTTGGAATCCGATTACCAATGCCAAAATCCCCTGTCGCAACTATACTATTTTACTGCCTTGGTGGTCGATGCGCGGCTCGATTGTTGAAGATTTCCGCTTGTCTGAAGCAACTACAGAAGCGCTTTCTGTGAGGTTGCACTACCCGAAAATTTTAGCAGCTTCTGAGACAGCTAAACCTATTACTATTTTCTGCGATTTACAGTCGGGAATTAATCAATGGATCGGCGGTCATGCTCGAATTTATGCGGGTTCATCGTATCACAGATTAGATTTGTGGATACCTGATGCTAAAACTGATGAAAAGGCTCCCTTGAAGCGGCTAATCGAGAAGCGTTATGCGGGTATGGGACGGGGATATGTGTATATCAGCGGTAAGATAGAACAATACAAGGGTAAGCCTCAAATAGTTTTAAACAATCTCAAGCAATTTTCTGATTTCCCTCCATAAAATTTACTTTTACATGAATTTAATAAAAAAATTGCCTGACAAATAGCAGGGGTGCATCTCTTCGCAAGCATTTGTAGTGCGAGGTTCCCCGCTTGCTTGCTATACAAAGCTCGCCAGCGGCTCTTTCGCAAGTCGTAAAAAAATGCTTTTTGCAAAGCCGGAGATGCTTCTAATGGAACCATTAAGCCTTTTTTGATGGGAACCGGATTGACTTTTGGGCGATTTCCTACCCTACCCTTCACGGAACCTCTACGGGTAACGGGAAGGCGAAAGCGAACGGATAGCTTCGATTCACGCATTGTTTTTATTTCAGTAGCATTGCGGCGGTTAACAATTCCAAATTATTCTGTTTTTTTTATGCAGTCAAATCAATTTATAGCGGTTCTCAAGCGTGGTGAGGTATGCCCTATGCCCTATGCCCTATGCCCTATGCCCTATGCCCTATGCCCTATGCCCTATGCCGTTCGCGTACCTCATCTTTCTGAGAAAGGCTATATACTATAATACTATCATCGCCAATCTGTAGCTACCAATAGCTGCGCCATCAATCCAAACTCCAGAGAGGTAAAAACCATGTGTCAATTACTGGGAATGAACTGCAATGTTCCAACCGATATTTGCTTCTCTTTTGAGGGTTTTTCTGCAAGAGGTGGCAGAACAGACGTTCATCAAGACGGTTGGGGAATTGCTTTCTTTGAAGGTTTGGGA
>JBBSNU010000378.1:0-5502 GCA_038260455.1 Chroococcales cyanobacterium
AAAGCGCCGCCCACTATGGGGTTGCCGCTGCTGTCTAGGGCGATCGCTAAGACACCACTATCCGCATTCGGGTTGAAGGTGGCATCGGCGACACCCGTTGTGGGGTTTAATTTGGCGATATAGTTGCGGGCACTGCCGCCGATGTTGTTGAAATTGCCGCCCACTATGGGGTTGCCGCTGCTGTCTAGGGCGATCGCTAAGACACCACTATCCGCATTCGGGTTGAAGGTGGCATCGGCGACACCCGTTGTGGGGTTTAATTTGGCGATTCTGTTGCGGGCACTGCCGCCGATGTTGTTGAAAAAGCCGCCCACTATGGGGTTGCCGCTGCTGTCTAGGGCGATCGCTAAGACATCACTATCCGCACTCGGGTTGAAGGCGGGATCTACTGTCCCATCGCTATTCAATCGAGCGATTCTGTTGCGTGCAACGCCACCGATGTTGGTGAAAAAGCCACCGACATATATCCCGTCATTAATAATAGCTGTGCCGTTGGTGGGGGCGGTGGCGATGCTTTGGACGTTCAGTCTGCCGGTGCCGGTGTCGTTGGCTAAAACATCGATCTGGGTGGAAGTTGGTGCGCCACTGACGAGTAAGGCTTTGTTATCTGCCGCCCCTGTTGGTAGGGTGTAGCTGTAGTTGGGAACGTTCAGGGGTTGGGTGGCTATTTCCCCTACTTTTACTTCTAATTCCCAGTCTCCGCCGGCGGCTTGATTCCCGGTTTTGTTCTTCGATGCGGCAATATTTGCACCTGTTAGTTGATGCAGCTTTTGGATGAATTGTAATCCGATTGCTGTGGCGGCTACATTGCATCCGTAGAGGAGGATGTCGGCATTTTTTGTTAAGGCTTTACCCCACTGTTGAATTTTGTTGCCCAATTGGGCTAAGTTCTCATTGCTTATGGTTTCTGAGCCGAGGTTTAAACTGCCGGGGCTGCCGTGAGAGAGGATGTGAATTGCTTCGATATCGCTTTGATTGGCTAAGGTATTGGTAATTTGTTCGATCGCGCTCAAATTTTCATTTAAAATGAAAATTTGAGCGCGATCGGCGCTGTTGGCAAGGGTTTGATAATCTTGGACAGAAGAGTCTATGAAAATGATTTGGTTAGTCATGGTTAATTTGGTGATAATTTTTGTTTGGGATTGTCAAGATTACTCAGCTTGCAGTTGATTTTTTGCAATCAAGATGCTCAGAATTAGTTCCCGTTTTGTTGCATCGGAAATAAATACTGAAAACTCGTTATTTTTGCTCGTGGCTTCCAATATTTCGATCGACTCTCACCACGAAGGAGGCCGTGACATCGCACCCGAAATTTAAATAATCTTTCTTTGACAAGACAGTAAATCCAGCATCTGAGACGGTAGCTGCTTGAAGCTGGATGTTGCATAACTTTACGGAATTACCGCCTCGTTTTTTGCAAAGTCTATCTGGCGGTAGATGGCACTCTAATGATGCTTACGATTATATTCTGGCGATCTGGACAGGAGCAGTGATCGCGCTCACAAAAAACTAATGACCTAGATCGTTGCTTTTTGCCGCGAAATATGGTATACTCGTGTGTTATAAAAAATCTGGAATTAAATAAAAGGTCGATCGACCATAAGTGCGATCGCGCCTACGATGTTAGGCAGGGCTATTTCATTCTCTTGTAGGGGCTGCCCCCCGTGGCTGCCCCAAGGCCTGAAATAACTCTCTATAACCGTTTAACCAATATCCACCGCAACTCCAATGGCGGCGTTTCTTGCACCGGAAATAAATCGCGCCCCATCGCCCAACTCACAAACCAAGGTGTCGGTGGCCACGCAGCATCAGGCAAATGTTTTTGTTCGTATTCAATCACCGATTCATCCGAAACAATTTCTAACGGCAAACCCTCGATTGCTGCTTGCAATTCTTGTCTGGTAATCAAATAAGACCAACACAATTCTGACATTTGTTTTGCCATCTCATCGGGTTCGTACCCATCGACGGCTAAAAAAGCGCTGAATAAGATAAATCCGCCGCTTAACACAGCATCCGACATTTTACCGAGGAACAAGCGGACTTGTTCGGGATAGCGGAAGTGGGAGAGAACTTCGGTAGCAATGGCTAATTTGTAGCGATAAGTTTTCATCCTCAATAAAGGATCTAAAACGTCGCCTTGAGTGACATTTATCGGCAAGTTTTCGGCGGTGGCTGCGGATGATAGTTTTTCGGCAAATATGGGCGTTAGCTCGATCGCATCCACGGAATGCCCTAATCTTGCTAAAGGCAAACTATTGCGCCCTGGGCCCGCACCGACATCTAAAATAGGTGCTTTGCCTGGTTCGCCTAATTCGGCGGCAATGGCGATGACTTTGGCATCGGGATGGCTGCCGAATAAAGGTTCGGGGCGAATATCCGGCCAGCTATGATATTTCTCGGCCATTGATTCGACTTGAATCTTGGTATTCATAGTAATGCCGCCGGCTAAACCGGTTTGGGAATTGGCGGGAAAATATGAGACTATTAGATTAGCGTGGGGAGAATTTTTGAATCCTTCTGCTAAGGCGTTGGCGATTAATGTTCGTAAGTTTTCGGTTTGGGCAGCGTCGATGTTTTGTCCTAGAATGTTTAAGAAGTCTGAGAGTAATTTAAGATGGTCATCTAGCATCGATGGCAAGCAAGGCAGATAAAATTCTCCCTTGATGCCGATGTTCTTTTTGAGCCTTTCTTTGAGAATTAATTTCAGGCGATTGGAGTCTGTCAGCGGCGGGCCACTTTCGGGTGAGTCGCTGACGGGTAATTCGGGGGAAGATGCGCCACTGGTGGGGTTTTTAGTCACAATGTTTTTGATGAGATTCGGCAATAAGTGCGATCGCGCCTAGCATAATCTTGTGCTCTTGCACCTGAATTCTCGCGTGCAGCGTTTCTGCGGTATCATCAGGCAATACCGGCACCGCAGCCTGCATTAAAATCGGCCCGCTGTCTACTTCTAAACGGGCGATATGCACCGTACATCCGGTGATTTTAACCTTGGCAGCTAGTGCTTGCTCAACGGCGCGAATTCCTGGGAAACTCGGCAGTAAGCTGGGGTGAATGTTAATAACGCGATCGGGAAAAGCATCGAGCAAAACTTTGGTAACAATCCGCATCCAACCGGCCATCACTATCCATTTTACATCATATTCTTGGAATGTTTTAACAATTTTTGCATCTAATTCTTCGCGGCTTTTGCACTCGCGGTGATTGAGAAGAATCGAGGGAATGCCGTATTTTTCGGCTCTGGCTGCCGCTTTGGCTTCGGGGTTGTTGTAAATTAATACTGGGATTTGAGCGTTGATCTCTTGGTTTTGGATGGCTTGGGCAATTACCTCGAAGTTGCTGCCGCTTCCTGATGCTAAAACTCCTAATTTTAATGGAGGATGGGCCGGAGCGATCCTCTTCGAGGGCTTCGCTAACGAACTTTGGCCAATCTCAGGAGAAATCAGGCTGGCATTGGAATTAACAGATACTGGATTAGCGGTCATAAGTAGAAGGAAGAAGGAAGAAGGAAGAAGGAAGAAGGAAGAAGACATACAGAGAAAGCTTTTTAGCGATCCGTATTTTACCTTTAATTAGGTGGAGCCACTTAAATGCTATCAAAAATATTCACTTAGATTCTACAACAATATTATCAAAAAACTCTTCCCTGAGAATCGAATAAAGTTTTAGATCCCAATATCTGCCTTTGACAAATAGCTGCTGTCGCAAAATCCCTTCCAATTGCATCCCCACCTTTTCCATCACCCTCGCCGAAGCAATATTGTGAACTTCACATCGAGCCACAATTCGATTCAGCAACATCTCCCGAAAGCCAAATTCAATAATTGCATTAACAGCCTCGCTCATGTATCCTTCGCCCCAATATCTCCCAGAAAGTGCGTAGCCAATTTCGGCGCGGCTGTGCGTCATGCTCCATTCCACAAATCCGCAAGTACCGATAAATTTTTTCTCGGCTTTGTGGACGATTCCCCAATCTACAAGCTCTCGTTTCTTGTACATTTTTGTAAGTGACTTGAGAAAGTATTTAGTGTCTTCGATGGAGACATGAGTTGACCACATTGTGTATTCTGAAACTTCGGGGTTTGAGGCATACTCAAACATATCGCTCGCATCGTTTAAAGTGATTTTTCGGAGCAGGAGCCTTTCAGTTTCTATAGTGGGTAAATTGGCTAATATATCGAGAAGATTCATTTTGACATTGACCTAGATTGTGATACCATTTAAAACTAAAAGCTAAAATTTACAAGCCAATGGTTCCGATGAAATCTGGGCGTTTTAACTGGTTGGATAATGAGTCGATCGCAGCTTGGACTTTTTTGGCCCCAGCTTTGCTATTTCTGGGTACTTTTTTGATTTGGCCGATCGCCTATTTATTTTACCTCAGCTTTACCAGCGGCAGCTTTACCCAGTCGGGAGTGCGTTGGATTGGCTTCAACAACTACTGGCGTCTAGTCACAAACCCGGATTTCTGGCAAATTCTCCAAAATACGCTCTATTTTACTACTGCAACAGTCATTCCCAGTTTAGTGATTCCATTGGGCTTAGCAGTTTTGCTAAATCGCTCGTTTGCTTGGCGAGGAGCTCTCCGCACTGCTTATTTTATCCCTTCGATTACCTCTTTGGTTGCTGTTGGCTTGGGTTGGCGGTGGTTGTTTCAAACCGATGGCCCGGTGAATAATGCCCTAAGTGCGATCGGCTTAAATCCAATTCCTTGGCTGAGTAGCACAGTTTGGGCAATGCCAGTCATAATCTTGCTCAGTGTTTGGAAACAATTAGGCTTTAATATGGTAGTATTTTTAGCAGGATTGCAAGCAATTCCGGTAAATCGTTACGAAGCAGCAGAATTGGATGGAGCTAATGCTTGGCAACAATTTTGGTACATCACTTTACCTGGTTTGCGGCCGACTCTAGTATTTGCTACCGTCACTACAGCTATTTTTACTCTGCGGAGTTTCGAGCAAGTTTACGTGATCACCGGCGGCGGCCCTTTGAACTCTACTAATTTGCTAGTTTATTATATTTACGAGCAAGCTTTTTCACAATTTGATTTTGGCTATGCAGCCGCAGCCGCAACTTTCCTGATGGCTGTAGCTTTGATATTAGTTTATGTTCAGCTTCGAGTTTGGGGCGAAGATTCTTAATTAAGTAGGACACTGCCATTGGTGTCAAGTTAAGACTAAAATCCCTCACAAATCTCGCTGCTCGCTTAGTCTCGATCCCCCTAAATCCCCCTTAAGAAGGGGGACTTTGATCGGAATCTTGTCCCCCCCTCTTTTTAAGCTACCGTGTACACACAAGTCAAAGTAAACTAGACTCAGAACTTGACAGAGGTATAAACCGTGGACAATCCCATACTGAGTCACGCCGAACAAATCGAAAAAACCGCCTTTGGAGACCCTCGGCTGGTAAAAAGGGGGCGGCATTATATGAAGCAATGGGCCAACATCAATCAGTAAACATTCGTCAAATCAGCCGAAATCGAGCTGAACAGGTAGGATA
>JBBSNU010000379.1:0-5494 GCA_038260455.1 Chroococcales cyanobacterium
ACGACCCTGTGTTTCTGTATTCTCATGCTATAGCGGTGTTCTGCCGATCGCCATTTTAAATATCGCACCACAAAAAATAGGCAGAGCCGATGGATCTGCATTCCCAGGCCAAGCCTGAGAACTAGAAATAAAACTTAAAAAACCCCAGAAATCATCTCATCTATGGTAATTCTTTGATGATTCTGAAGGTAGGATATCGGATTTTAGCGATCGGCTATTATTTAAAAGAAGCGGCACTTTAGTTTTTGACGGGAGCTTAAAACGGCAGCTTACAAATAGAAACTAAATTTGCCTCGAATCTCAACACATTAGGTGGTGTAATATGCCTGTTCTGCAACTAGAAAATGGTAGGACATATACTGATATTGGAGCGATCGCTCGCCAACTGGATGTTTTAAATATTCAGATCGATCGCCTGCCAAGGAACGAAAATCCTGCGGTTCGAGAAATCCTACTCCAAGACATTCTCAGCGTAACAGAAAAACAGCAGGTACTCGCAGCATTTAAAACCGAGTTTGAATACTTCAAGCGCGCTAGCGGATGTCAGTGGTGCGACTTAAAAGTGTTGCATCCCGGTTCGCCGCAGATTTACTCGCTGATGATTAAAAGCGATCGCACTCACACCCACGCAGATGCAGAAGTTCTTCACGTTTTAGCTGGGGAATGTGTTTTTGGATTTGTGTATCCTAACGGCTCTCAGGTACAATTAATGTTGCAAGCTGAAGAATACATAAAAGTGCCACCCAATACCGAACATTGGTTTTATTTAACTCCGTTGCTTTACTTGAAAGCCGTGCAGTATTACACCACCGCTCAAGGTTGGGTTCCTCAGTATACTAACAGGAAACTAAAGATAAAAAACTAGATCACTCGGCGATTCAAATCGCGTCTACACAAACGATGTCCGCCTCCGCGGACTAAGAAATTAAGGACAATACTCGGCGATTGAAATTGCTGCTAGACAAACGATGTCCGCCTCCGCGGACTAAGAAATAAGACAATACTCGGCGATTGAAATCGCTGCTATACAAACGATTTCCGCCTGTGCGGACTAAGAAATTAACGATTAAATGCTGTCTGCAGCAGTTAGAGTGAAAGATGAGGTATCGATCGATCTATCCCCCAATTTCAACTTTCAACTTTCAACTTCTTACCTTTTTGAAAAAGGCTATAATTTAGTGGTTGTGGTAATTTCAATTTCTTCGCAGCGCTGCAATAGCGCTTCTATTTCCTGAGCGAGCAAAATTACTTCCGGCCAAGAAGAACCGTTGATTAAATCTTGGGCGTGAGCTAATTTGTTTCTCAATGCTTCTGCTGACTTTAAAAAACGCTCTCCGTAACGTTTGGATTTGAGCCCCAGCCGATCGACTATTTCCGCAGATGTCAGGATTAAATCTCGCTTGTCGCAGAATTGCAGGTAATCGATTAAGTCAATTGCTTCATTTCGCGATCGCCCTAATTCCCAAAGGTGTTTTGCCGCTAAAATACGATCGCCCTTCAGCAACTTTTGCCACGAATCTTGGGGAAAATAGATCCGCACAATCCGCAATAAATTCATTTCCAGCAGCGTCACCAACCCAAACAGCAACATCCGCACCGGTGCTTTTTGCAAATCGCCACAGGTGACAATCCCGTTGATGCGGTTGCTTTCCAATACAAACAATCTCGGTTTTTCTCGCAGCAGCGGCAACAATTCCATCAACGGAGTCGCGGCGGCGATTAACTGCGATGGGTGGAAGATTTGCTGGTAATCGCTGCACTTACCTGTGATTAAGTGCGATCGTTCTATATAACCGCAAACAGTGCCGTTTTCTTCGATCCCCAGCACATCAAAATCCCGCGCCTCCATCCACGATCGCAATTTGGCTGCATCTTCAACCGCGGGCACAGATTTTAGCGGTTCCGCCAGGTATTTAACAGTAATGCTGTCTTTGAATAAATCCCGCAAGTCGGCGGAACTTGATTTTAAATGTTTCATCTACTTTTTTAATTTGCACAAAAAATTATCATTGTCGATCGCCTCCTCAATCGCGTGATTTGCCTCTTTTGCGCGATCGGCTTCTGGGAACCATTGATGCCATATACTTTGTTTACTCGATTTTTCATAGTAAACTTGAGTTGCATAAATATGTGATTGATGGGTTAACCGCAGATTGCAGGCGTACAGACACTGATGGAGAGCATCTCAGTTTTGCATTTATAGTGCGAGCGTCCCCGCTCGCGGATTGTACGAAGGAGCGAGCGGGGACGCTCGCACTATAATAGGAAAAAAATGCTTTTTGCAAAACTGAGATGCTCCCCACTGATGGACGCAGATTCATTCTATGATTGAAAGCGATTGAGTGCAACTCAAGTCTCCTGAATGCGATCGCTCCACCACTCCTTGACAATCGCGTCTATATTTTTTAAGTATGCAAAATTATCAATTAGTGGTTTTTCGTCAATATTTACTGATTTATTTATTCGCTAATTCCGGGCAATAATGGTTGGCTGCAAGGACGGTAATAATATCGGCATCAGCCAGAAAACTTTCTTTGACATTTGGATTTTCGATACTGAGAGATTGTCCGATCGCCCTTAATTTAATTTCCGCCAAAGAAACTCCCGATTTTGCCTCAGTACACATTTTTTTAGCTGCGGCAATTTTTCTACCCGGGGCTCTTTGGATAGCTTGCAGTAAATTGTCCGTTGCTTCTGGAGAGTAGCTTTTTGCTAAGCGTTTGTAGTCTTCAATAAATTTCCCATCATTTCCTGTAAGTTGAATAGATTCTTGAGGCGAACACAACTGGTTTAAGTTAATCACTTCTCCCGCTGAGTTAACCAAAAAACATCCTTCGTGCTCTTGGGCGATCGCGCTTTTGTCGCTGGGTACAAATTGTATAATAACGGCGGACATCACAGCAGTTAAACGCCAGTAATTTAGCATATAATTCACCTTATTTAGTTGGAATTTTAAACCGCTTAAGGACTAAAGTCCTTACTACGAACCTATCGGGAGCATCTCAGTTTTGCAAAAAGCATTTTTTTTATTGTAGTGCGAGCGTCCCCGCTCGCTCCTTCGTACAATCCGCGAGCGGGGACGCTCGCACTATAAATGCAAAACTGAGATGCTCCCGAACCTATCTTGAGGCTTGTAGTGAGGACTTCAGTCCTCTGAAAGCCCGGACTAAAGTCCCTACTCGAACCTAATTGTCGATATCAAACAAGCATTTCATTATTTAGGGAACTTTTCATTAACAGCAAACATCCCCCTTCACTGAGCGGCGAATGTATGGAACCGGGAACCGAACGAATGTAATCGCCTTGATGACAAACTTCCCCTTCAACAACTAAATCTCCTTCTAATACAAACACTTCTTCTGATGCTGCGTGTCGGTGTAGGGGAAAACTTACCCCCGGTTCCAGTCGCATCAAGCAGGTAATTTCGCGCTTTTTCTTGTCAAAAGAAAGCTTGCCGATCCAAACTCCGGGAACTCCATAAGGTTTCCATTTGACATCGCCCGATCGCACAATTAAAGAGCGAGTATTATTCTCGGTTTTCTCGGTGACAATTGGCGGTAAATTGACTAATTCTGCCGGAGTAGGCGGCAGTTCGGCTATACGCTGCAACAGGCGGTTTTTCAGGTCGGGGGCGACGGGAACTAGAGGGGCTGTGTAGGCGATCGCAGCAATTGCTGCTTCAAAGCCCGCCCGTTCGCTTTCCAGTTCTGGCGATTTCTGCAATTTCTCTGCAAGTGCGCGACTTTCTGACTCGTCGAGCGTATCGAGAACTTGAAAAACTGCAAGCATATTAAACTCCTCATCCGGCATCATTTCCATTTTAGATTTTAGATTCTTCGACTTCGCGAGCGAACAAGTTTTAGATTTGCGATTTTAGAGTGATTTTTCCGCACTAAGGAATGAAAATTTAATAACTTAAGCGATTGTTCGTTACTTTCGCTCTGCCTGGTAATGCAGATCCGGAGGCTCTGCCTCCTTTTTTCTTGCAACTTACAGGAGAGAGCACTGTAGGAGGTGTTTAAGTTATTAAGTTTTCGATCCTAAATATCGAAAATTGGAGATGCCATAACTTTCGATTGATGTTAAACAATTTAACTTGTTTTTTTTTGACAATCTAACTTTCTTCACTCAAAGCTTGACGCAATTTAGAAAGTCCCAAACGAATTCTGGTTTTGATTGTACCTGTCGGAATACCAGTTTTAGTCGCGATTGCCACACAAGTCAGCCCTTGGTAGTAGGCGAGTTCGATCGCAATTCGCTGTTCTGCTGGCAGTTTTTCTAGCGCTGCTTTGACTTGTTCCCTGCGTTCTTCGATTATTGCATCTTCCATCGGTTCTGGAAGGCTCGAACAAGGAATTTTCGCATCTTCCAGACAAGCTTCCGCCGCCCTCCCGGTTCGCTGCAAAACTCGGAGCCTATCGAGGGAACGACTGCGGGTAAGCATGAACAACCACGTATCCGCTCGACTGCGAGAAGGATCGTAAGTTGCTGCTTTTTGCCAAATTTGGGAAAAAACATCCACTACCACTTCTTCCGCTTCTTCTACCGAACCCAGGATTTTGTAAGCGAGAGCATAACTGGGGCGACCGTAGCGATCGTACAGTTTAGCTAATGCTGCTTGGTCTTTCCGGGCAATTTGCACTAAGAGCAGCGATTCATCGCCTGACTTCTGACATCTCATCTCAGTGTACCGAAAATTTTTGTTTTGACTGCACAGATCCAAAATTAAAAATTCGGCGTAGAACACTACAGAACATAATTATAAGTTTGAAGTTGGGGGTACAAGCTGGAGTATGCCTTTTCCGGCTAACTTTGTCGTGCTTTGAATTCAAAAAAGCCCAATTCATCTTGCAGTTTACCACCTAATTAGTGATTTTTTTGAGACGAGAGCAATCCGCTTTATGCAGAACCAAGAAATGCCCCGAGCCTCAACAGTCAAAACCGCGCCATTTACTCGTTCCTAAGCTCTGTTCGCTCGCTCCCAAGAACATCATGGGCAATTATACAAGCGAGGCTCTGTCTCGGAGCTGACCTTCCCAAGAATAGCCCGGGAACGAGTAAATCCTCCATAACGCACTATTTCACATAACTTAATATGGGGGCACAGATCCAAAGTGGCCAAACCTTCGTATACTAATTAGGACTTATATCATGTCCGGTAGATTACTATAACAAAAACAGTTCGTAGTACGCCCGCCAGGACGCAGCTTTTTGCGGAATCCAGGACGCACTACTAACCTTACTTATTGCGGTCAATCGACCGGACATGATATTCACAAAAACTGGTTTGACGCGCTACAGATACAGCGGTAAGGTGCGCTGCGGCGCACCATAAATCTAGAACTTTTGTAAGAATCTCATTGAAATAAAGGTGCTAACTGTGAAGCTAACAAAAAAAATTCGCAAAACCATACTAGCTATTGAATTAGCTCTAATTGTTGTATTAACTCCCGGGATAATTGCCGCTTCCGACCACGACGACGGCGAAGTCGAT
>JBBSNU010000380.1:0-5483 GCA_038260455.1 Chroococcales cyanobacterium
AGAAATTTAAGATATGATTGATAGAACTGCATTGCTTAAAAGGATTACTCAAACACCTGGTAAATGTGGCGGTCGCCCCTGTATTCGCGGCATGAGAATTCGCGTTAGCGACATTTTAGAAACTCTAGCAGACAATGTAACAGCTAGCGAGATTCTAGCTGATTTCCCCGATCTGGAACCAGAAGACATTCAAGCGTGTCTGCTTTTTGCATCTCTCAGCATAGATTTCCCCAGGATCGCAGTATGATTTTCTGGTTGAATGCTCAATTTCCTCCGAGTTTGGCGAAATAGTTAACCCAAACATTCAGAGTTAACGCTGTCAAATTAGGGAGAATCTCCGTTTGGCAAAAAGATTATAGTGCGAGCGTCCCCGCTCGCGAGTACAATACGCGATATCGCGACAGCTCGCACTATCGTCCCCGCTCGCGAGTACAATACGCGAGCTCGCGACAGCTCGCACTATAAATGCAAAACTGAGATGCTCCCTTACATTAGACAAGATTGGATTCATTCGCTCTCAATTCTTAAAATTATCTGCGTCAATCTGTGTAAATCTGCCCGACATCTGCGGTTCCCCGACCTCTAGAATATTTATGCAAAAAGTTTATTTTCGATGATTAAAATTTAAAATTTCGTTATTCCAAAACTTCCCTACAAATGTTTCATTAGTCATTAGTTAACATTGAAAAATTAATAACTAATGACCAATGATCAATTAATCTAAGAAGCCCATTAAAGCCGAGCTGTCGTCAATTTCGTTTGAAGCAATGGGGCGGTTTCCTCCCATTGTGGAGTAAACTTCGTCAATGTGCAGATTGCTGATACCAATTGGGCGCGCACCCGACATACTGAACATTTCGCTGACTTGCATGGCGCTAGATCCGATCGGGCGTCTCCCAATTGTACCAACCACTTCCAAGTCGCTGGCTTCCACCGGGCGATTGCCTACAATGCCGTAGGTTTCGCTGATGTGCAGGGTGCTGGTGCCGATCGGGCGGTTCCCCGACATCGAGACTGTCTCGCTGATGGTAAAATCGTCAGGGCCTACGGGGCGGTTGTCATGCAGGTATTGCGGCTGATAAAGTTGAATTCCTGTTGCTTTGGCATCCGTGGGTTCTGTCGCTTGGCTTTTGGAACTTGTTTTGCCGCGACGGGCGCTCGATCTGCCTTGATCTTTTGGTGTAAGACTCATAATTTTTTCCTCGCTGATTGTTGGGTGTTGATGCTGGGTTCGGACAACCGCTTTCTGGGCTTTTTGCTTTCTATTTCGGCCGATAATTAAAATACTATTACAAAGTCTAACTATTTTCTTAACCAAATTGCAAAATCTCTGCATTTTTGTTAAGATTTATTGGTAATAGCTACATTTTCCTATGGTAACTGCGGCAGCATCTTTTCAATTGCAAGCGCCCTTCCAGCCCACAGGCGACCAACCGCTAGCGATCGAGCAACTCGTCAAAGGCATCCAAGCGGGCGATCGATTTCAAACCTTACTCGGCGCGACAGGTACCGGCAAAACCTTCTCCATTGCCTCGGTTATTGAAAAAATCGGCAGGCCCACCTTAGTTCTAGCACACAACAAAACCTTGGCAGCTCAACTGTGCAACGAACTTCGCAATTTTTTCCCCAACAATGCAGTCGAATACTTTGTCAGTTATTACGACTACTACCAACCTGAAGCATACATCGCCGTCACCGATACATTCATAGAAAAAACCGCAGCAATTAACGACGAAATCGATATGCTGCGGCACTCCGCCACGCGATCGCTCTTTGAACGCCGCGACGTAATTGTCGTAGCATCAATTAGCTGCATCTACGGCTTGGGAATGCCTGCAGAATACCTGAAAGCCGCTATCCCTTTGCAAGTAGGAATGGAAGTCAACCAGCGGCAAATTTTGCGAGATTTAGTCAACGTCCAATACAGTCGCAACGATATCGATTTAGGCAGAGGCAAATTTCGCGTTAAAGGCGATGTTGTAGAAATCGGCCCCGCCTACGAAGATAGAATTATTCGCGTCGAATTCTTCGGCGACGAAATTGATGCAATTCGCTACGTTGACCCCGTAACTGGTAAAATTTTGGCAAGTACAACCGCTTTAAATATTTATCCAGCCCGCCACTTTGTGACGGCTGATGATAAACTAGAAGCTGCTTGTCAAGGAATAGAACTCGAATTAGAAGACCGATTGATAGAATTTGAAAAAGACGGTAAATTATTAGAATCTCAGCGGATAGAACAGCGCACGCGCTACGATTTGGAAATGCTGCGCGAGGTAGGTTACTGCAACGGAGTTGAGAATTATTCGCGGCATTTAGCAGGCAGAAATCCAGGGGAACCGCCAGAATGTTTGATTGATTATTTCCCGAAAGATTGGATGTTGGTAATAGATGAATCCCACGTTACAGTCCCGCAAATTCGGGGGATGTACAACGGCGATCAAGCGCGGAAAAAAGTATTGATCGAACACGGTTTTAGGTTGCCCAGCGCGGCAGATAACCGCCCTTTGAAAGCTGAGGAATTCTGGGCAAAAGAGAATCAGTGCATTTTTGTTTCTGCTACGCCTGGAGATTGGGAAATGGAAAGATCCGAAGGCAGAGTTGCGGAGCAAGTTATTCGCCCTACGGGAGTAATCGATCCGACAATTTTCGTGCGTCCGACGGAAGGACAAATTGATGATTTGTTGGGAGAAATTAAGGAGAGAGTGACTCGGGACGAGCGAGTTTTGGTGACGACTTTAACCAAGCGGATGGCGGAAGATTTAACCGAATATTTGCAGGAAAGGGGAATTAGAGTGCGGTATTTGCACTCGGAAATTCAGTCGATTCAACGCATCGAAATTATCCAAGATTTGCAGGATGGTAAGTTTGATGTATTGATTGGTGTTAACTTGCTGCGGGAAGGTTTGGATTTGCCGGAAGTGTCGCTGGTGGTGATTTTGGATGCGGATAAAGAGGGGTTTTTGCGATCGGAACGTTCTTTGATTCAAACTATTGGGCGGGCGGCGCGCCACATTCAGGGACAGGCTATTTTGTACGCTGATAATTTGACGAAAAGCATGATTAAGGCGATCGACGAAACGGATCGCCGGCGGGGGATTCAGGTAGCGTACAATAAGATGCACGGGATTACGCCGCAGCCGATCGCGAAAAAGCGATCTACTAACGCGATTCTGGCGTTTCTGGATGTGTCGCGCAAGCTGAATTCTCAGCAGTTGGAGGAGGTTTACGAACAGGTTGATGAGTTATCTTTGGATGAGATTCCTCAGTTAATCGGGCGGTTGGAGGCGCAGATGAAGGCGGCGGCGAAGAAGTTGGAGTTTGAGGAGGCTGGTAAGTTGCGCGATCGAATTAAGCATTTGCGCGATAAGCTGTTAGGTCATTAAGCTTTTTGTCTGAGAATTGAGGGGGATTTTAAACCGCAGATGCACGCAGATAAACGCTGATGAATTGCAGAAGTCTGGGACTTTGTTAATCGGCGTGCATCTGATGTTTGAATACTCCATAATGATTTGGGAGACAGCAATGAGCAAATTTCAGTTATTCGATGCAGTGAGTTTAACCAAACCCATCGCCTTCGGGGATGGCAAAATTGCGCCACCGGAAACAGCCGGGGTAATTGTTGAGATATTCAAAAATGGTGAAGCATATTTAGTCGAGTTATTTGGCGGATGGGTGAAAGCAGAAGTTGGCGGAGATTTTATTCCTGCAACTCAGGATGAACCCCAATCATTTATGGAAACTATCGGCGTTGAGACAGTTTATCCCCATCAGTTGCAATTAGTGAAATCTGCCCGCGAAATTATGGGAGTTCGAGAACAGTTAATGTCGGTTTTAGATAATTTACCTGATGAGTTAGTGGCAGAAGTCCGCGACTTTGCTGAGTTTTTGGAGCAAAAACAAACAAAAGTGCGATCGCCCTCAGCATCTGCGCGATAAGCTGTTAAGTAGTTAAGGAATAATTTAAAAGCTGAACATTAGCTGGAGTCCATTGGCGATCGGCTGATACTCTTCTGCGGTTAAACTGCCAAGATACCGCAATACTCGTCGCATATCTACAGCGCGTATTTGATCCAGCAACACTGTCGAGTTGGAAATTAGATTTCCCACTCCGGCCCGAAGACTTGGATATAAAATGAGATTTTGTGCAGTCCAATCTCCTGATTGTCTGGTAATCGGCACAACAATTACAAGCTCAAAACGGATCGTACCTGTGTGGCTTGGGTTCCCCACTACTACAGCAGGGCGTCTTCCTTGTTGTTCGTGCAGTGCAGGCGTTTGAGGAGGGAAATCAACCAGTAAAATATCGCGGATGTTGAATGTATTAGTCACGCTTATTACTTTACCCTTTCGTCTTCAAGAATAACGGCACCTACTCCCGGTATATAGCGCACAGGTTGACCAAGTTTCATCGGATCTACATCTCCCCAATCATAGGGGGGGATTTCATTATCGACGAGGTAAAGTTGGCGCCAAGGCGATTTTGCCAATGCTTCCTCGGAAATGTCAGGAAAAAACATTAGGACTTCTCCGATGCCGACTGGAAAACCATTGAGTTTGCTCAAGCCATCGATTACTGTAGCTAGAAGGGATAAATCGATCTGGTGCAGATTTTCGGCCTTTTCGATTAGTTGGTAGATGGTTTCAGGATTGAGTGTTTCGCCGACAGCTTCGATCAAGTTTTCGGGGGTGAAACCTCGACATTTCAAGTATTCGGCTAGTTGTAAGCGAATTGTACTCATAGGTTTAGTTGAGAAAAATTTTAGGGTAAAGGACGATCGCCCTTTACCATTGTCCTATTTTTTGGATGGGAAGGGCGATCGAGACAAAATTGTTAAATTTATTAATGTCATGTCTTAGCGCGAATATCAGCTATTCCACAAGTTAGTCTACATCTTTGCCTTCACGTAGATAGAAAACTATCTCGCTATCTGGGATAGAAAAAACTCTCAATAACTGCTGGATTCTGTCACGAATTGAGTTAGCTGATAAATTTGTTTCAAAGTAAATACCCCCAGCAATTTCTTCAGGGCAAATCATCGAACTTGGGGTAACAGCAACATAAATTTTATTTGTTCGGGGACTTTTTGCAAACTCGCTTTCTGACAGTTGGTTGAAAATTTCGGGATATTCACGGCATAGATGTTCGATACTTTTCCTGTATATTGCCTTCCATGTATTCAATCTTTCATATATTTTATTTTCTAGTTTCATTCCGCATGGTTTCGTATAGGAAAAATCCTCGTTGATACTGTGGGATTGGCGCTCGTGGCAATCAATTTCGTTGTTTTCTCGCCCATGATTTTCAGTTTTGTGAATCGGTGTACTAGAGTCATTCAAGATGGCTCTTCTGGGTTTGCGGTGTAGAGTGTATAATGTAGGAACTTTATGCTAGAGCGTCGCTCATGGATTTTCATCTTGACGGATTACTCAATTTGCCAGGCATTACGATTGAAAGATGTATTAAAAATGATAGAAAAACA
>JBBSNU010000381.1:0-5458 GCA_038260455.1 Chroococcales cyanobacterium
AAAATTGGAGGGGAAAAAGTCGGACATAAGCCGGGTTCTGTTCTCTCAAATGCAAGCACTTTTCGAGGGCAGTTATCTATCTGGGACGTTTGTTACCAAACGCCTCAAGCGGTACCAAAAAACGGAACTGGTAAAAAACCAACCATAGTCCCTCCGACCTTGCTCCCAACCGGGGTTTACCTAGCCAGCACCTCTCGATGCTGCTGGTGCGCTCTTACCGCACCTTTGCACCCTTACCCCCTAACAACTTGCAATTTTTGACGATCGATTTTTGATGCAATCTCCAATCTCCAATCTCCAATCTCAAATCGGGGGGCGGTATCTTTCTGTGGCACTATCCTCACGATCGCTCGCACTGGGCGTTACCCAGCAAGTTTGGTTTTTCGGGAGCCCGGACTTTCCTCAGACCAGCTTTCGCCAATCCGCAACCGCCTGCGCCTACTTTTTCCCCAGACTTATTGTACCGGAATAGATCGATTTTAGATTTTAGATTTTAGATTTACTCCACAGATGAATCTGGGAGCTTAAGGATTTTTGATTGATGATACCAGGATTTTTGACACGGCTGTAACCAGGGGCTAGAAACCCGGTTTCTTCCTATCTTTCTGGTTACTAAACACAAAATCTCGTAGAAACCGGGTTTCTGAGGTTAGCGGGCGTAAGTCCTATATTTGCATTTTGTTGAGCTGACACAACCAACATATCAGCACCTTGTCGCGAACAATGTCGTGTGGGGCGATCGCATTTGACATAATTTCTGAACTCAGTCATCTTTAATAGTAGAAAAATTTTCAAACCAGCCGCGCCGCCAAAAGAAGTAAACTAAACTCGACGCGATCGCCACCATCAACGCCCAACAAAGCGGATAGCCAAAATACCAGTTCAGTTCCGGCATATTCAAAGGCGATTTCTCTGTATTGAAATTCATCCCGTATACTCCCGCCACAAAAGTTAACGGAATAAAAATACTCGAAATCACCGTCAGCAATTTCATAATTTCATTCATCTTATTGCCAACCGAAGACAGATAAACATCCATCAAACCCGAAGACAACTCTCGATAAGTTTCCACCATATCCATCACCTGCACCGTGTGATCGTAACAGTCGCGCAGGTAAATTCGCACCTCTGGAGTAATCAAATCGCTGCTATCTCGAATCAAAACATTAATTGCATCCCGCTGCGGCCAAATGGCGCGGCGCAGCGTCAGCAATTCTCGCCGAATTTTATAGATTTTTTCCAGGGTTTTGCGAGTGGGGTTCACCACCACTTCATCCTCTAATTCTTCCATCCGCTCTCCGTAAAGTTCTAATACAGGAAAAAATCCATCTATAATCGAATCCAACAGAGTATAAGCAAGATAATCTGCTCCGTGCTTGCGAATAGTTCCTTGTCCTTTGCGAATGCGCTCGCGCACGGGTTGAAAACAATCATAGTCCGGTTCTTCCTGAACGGTTAGCAGGTAATGTTTCCCCAAAATCAAACTAACTTGTTCTTTATGAAAATTATCTGAATTAGGCTTAATCATCACCATCCAAGCAATAATTAAAAGGTGTTCTTCATAGTCTACAACTTTCGGTCGTTGGGGAACATTTACTACATCTTCCTGAGCCATTAAATGCAAATTAAATACATCGCCCATTTGTCGCCAAGTTTCTTTGTTGCCCAATCCCAACATATCAACCCAAGAAACAGATGCTGTCTCTAAATAGGCAGCAGCTTCTTGAGGATTTAACAATTTTTTAGGACGAGTAGCTTTGGTTTCGCAATAGTCAATTAATACAATGTCTGGAGGCGGCGCATCCGGTTCTAAGTCTAGAGTCCCCGGCAGCGCCCCCGGATCGTCATAAAAATAATCAACGTAGGAATCATCATCTTCTGCTGCTTTTTTAATTGGTTTTTGAAATACACTCGAAGTATTTTTTATGCCTTTGTATGCCATGTGAATATTCCTGAGTTTTAGAAGCTTTAATTAGGCTATCATTTTTTTCAGTATAACTACTAATTCATACCATTTCTGAAAATTCATGCAACAGTATTCGTAGTATTCGTAGGATGTGTCGTTTCCGATACATCCCTTGCATTCAACCGACTATTTCGAGGGAGGGACGCACCCGATATGGTGTCCGGTAAATTGACGGAGTTCGGATTGGTTAGTAGTGCGGACTTTAGTCCGCTCTCTTGTCGCGGACTAAAGTCCGCACTACTAACGAACCGTTTTTGTTATGGTAATCTACCGGAGATGATATGATATCATTTTTACAAACATTTGCTATACAATAAAAGTTGGGTTTATTGACACTGACCAAGTTTTTCGGGTGCGTCGATCGCTCAATTGTCGATATTTTTTATAGATTTTGTATGGCGACACACCCTACGATTATTCAATCACCAATTCTAAAATCTAAAATCTAAAATCATATTACCTTTGCCGCATGGGAATCTCGATCGCAAATTCAGTTCCCTCACCAGGCGTCGAAATGCAGCGCAGCCCGCCCCTGTGTCTTTCCACTACAATCTGATAAGAGATAGACAGTCCCAAACCAGTACCTTTACCTACTGGTTTAGTCGTAAAAAACGGGTCAAATATCCGAGATTTTACAGACTCTGCCATTCCCGCGCCGTTATCTGAAATGGCGATAGCCACCCGATTGTTCTCCAAAACCTCCGTGCGAATCCGAATCGAAGGTAATGCGTCACAACCCAAAGATAAACTCGTAGAATTTTGCCGTTGGGCATCCGTTGGACTCGGCAATTCCCACTTTCTATTTCTGACACTTGCCAAAGCATCAATGGCATTACTTAATATATTCATAAACACTTGATTTAACTGTCCGGCGTAGCATTCTACTTGTGGCAGCGTCCCGTATTCTTTAATTATTTCAATCGGGCGATTTCTACCATTTTCTTTGAATTTGTGTTGCAAAATTAATAGCGCGCTGTCAATTCCTTCGTGAATATCAACACGCTTAATATCTGATTCTTCCAGACGGGCAAAGTTGCGTAAAGACAAAACAATTTCACGAATGCGATCGGCTCCAGTTTGAATAGAAGTCAGCAGGTGCGGAAAATCCTCTTTCATAAATTCGATTTCTATTTCCTCAGCCAAGTTCGCGATCTGAGCAACAGGTTCCGGGTAATGTTCTTGATACAAAGTACATAATTGTAGCAAATTATTCGCATACAGGCTCGCGTGAATAATATTGCCGTAAATAAAACTGACAGGATTATTAATTTCGTGAGCAATTCCCGCGACTAGCTGTCCCAAACTAGACATTTTTTCCGCATGAATTAGTTGAGCTTGAGTTTTTCCTAATTGTTTCAATGTTTGCTCTAGCTGGGTATTTTTATCTTTTAATTGAGATTCCGCTTGTTTGCGCTTGGTAATATTGCGGGCAATAACGATCGCCTGATTCGAGTTAAGAGGCAGGAATCTAGCTTCATAAGTTTCTTCTCCTGCCGGCATTGGTAGGGAATACTCTAAATTAACCGGAGTTCTGTTTTCGGAAACTTGAAGCATTGCCAGATCGAACTGGCTGGCGACGGTTGCCGGTAATATATCAGTTATTCGTTTGCCTAAAAAATACTCGGAAGTCACGTACAAATCCGCTGAATTTCCTGATAAGTAATCCAAAATAACGCCGTCAGGATTCAGGCGGAAATACAAATCGGGCAGGGCCAGAAAAACAGCTTCTAACTCGGAAGTTTTTTGGCGCAATGCTTCTTGGGCGTAGTAGCGATCGCTAATATCAAAAATTGCCCCGTCCAAACAGGAAACACTCCCATCAGCGTCGAACACGGGAGAACCTTTATCCCACACCCATTTAACCGTGCCGTCTGCTGCTAGCAAGCGGTATTCCAAGTTATAAGACTGTTTCTTTTCTATTCCTTGCCGAATTGTTGCTTCTACCTTTGCCAAATCTTCCGCGTAAATAATGCTAGCAAAAGTCCGTCCTCCCCTGTCCAAACGCGAAACAAAATCCGCAGCAGGGTAGCCAGCTAGTAAGTAAATAGCCTCGCTAATAAAACTTGTCGAAAAATTGCACCGCCAGCGATAAACCACTCCGGGAATATTAGCTACCAAAGACCTAAATCTGGCTTCACTCCTACGCAAAGCTGCTTCCGATTCATGGCGTTCTGTAATATCGTGAGTGAAAGCTAACACTGCAAATATATTGCCTTCAGCATCGCGCAGGGGAAGTTTTTGGGTATCTAAAATATGTACTGAACCGTCAGCAACTGTTGCCGCATCGCAGGGATTGTGGATAATTTCTCCGGCAAGTACAGCAGAGTCATCGTTGCGGAATCCTCGGATATTTTTGGCGGAATTGCCAAATATAAGATCTTCTGAAAATCCTAATTCTACATCTGTTTTGCCAAGAATTTCTTCGACTGTTTTGCCGATCGCTTCTGCTAAACTCTTGTTTGCCAAAATATAGCGAAAATCTTTATTTTTGGCAAAAATCCAGTCGCTAGTTTTGTCAATTACCGTGCGGAGCAGTTGTTCGGAACTTTCGGTTTGTGCCAAAGCTACTTGCAATTCTACTTCCAGGCACTTGCGAGTTGTAATATTTTCAAAAGCAACGCCGACGCAGTTGTTAGGTAATGGAAAAGCTTTAATAGAAAAAGCGCGAGTTATTTTGCCGGATTCATCGCAGTCAATGTCTTCAACTTCTACGGCTTTTTGGCCGATAATTACCGAAGCAAATGCTTGGGGAATGTTTTTCGATCGCAAATTAGGAAAAATTTCGTCAATTGTCATGCCCAAAACGTCGGCCATTTCTAACCCGGTAAACCTGGTAGCAGCGGGATTGGAGGCGATCGCCCTTAACGTACTATCATCGTCTATATTTTCCAAATGGTAGACGTACAAACCAATCTGCATATTCTCAACAATTTGGTCGTAGAGGCGCACGCTTTCGTCTACCTGCCTGCGTTCGGTAATATCTTCAGTAATCCCCAAAACGTACTGAGGATGCCCCTGAGCGTCGAGAATTGGCACTTTGCGGGTGTGCAGTATTCTCATACCTTTGTGGCGAGTTTGGATCGGCTCTTCGGCTATTTCTTTAACCGTAGATTGGTTGCGATGAGCCGTCAATATTTCCCTATCTTGAGCGGTGAAAACATCAGCTTGTTCTTTGGGATAAATATCATAGTCATTTTTGCCGATCGCCTCTTGAGAGGTAACACCTGCGATCGTTTCCCCGGCTTTATTCCACAGTACAAATTTCAGCGAAGAAGCATCTTTAGCAAAAACTCCCACGGGCAGATTTTCTACTACCGAATTGAGGAACCCTCTAGCTGATTTTAATTCTGCTTCTGCGCGCTTGCGTTCGATGCCTAAAGCGATGACATCGGCAACCGACGCTAAAGTTTCCTGAAAGGGTGCTGTCAGCGGCTGGCGGCTGATAATTACCATGACTCCCACCAGCCTTTCTTCGACTATTAAGGGGTAGCC
>JBBSNU010000382.1:0-5435 GCA_038260455.1 Chroococcales cyanobacterium
AGGCTTAGCACAACTGAGCACGCTTTATCCAACCGGGGAAGAAGGACTTTTGGGTTGGGTTGGGCCTTCGATGTGCTTCGGTTTGTGGTTGACAAATTTGCAGACTTACCGAGCTACGGCGACATCTGATGTTTATTTGATGTGGTATTCTATGGTGGAAATCGAAGCTTCTCCTCAATTGGCTCAGGAGTTGTTGCCTCAAATGGTTCGGCGGCTGCGGCAAATGGAATCAATTTTGGCGATCGCCGGACAGCGACGAGTAGATCACCGTTTGTATCAGCTCCTGCTATTATTGCAACAGGACTTCGGTCAGCCTGTGGTTGAGGGAACTCGTTTGAGTATCCGCTTGACACATCAAGATATTGCTAATGCTATTTGCACGACTCGGGTAACAGTAACGCGAATGCTGGGAAAATTGCAGCAGCAAGGGTTAATTAGTCGAGATGGCGATCGGCATTTAATACTTAACAAAGGTGTTTTTGCCTCCTCCTCGGATTTGTTTGGCTGCAATCCTCAAGGAGTGTAGCAAGCGACAGGAATTTGCATCTACATAACCCTGTCTAATATTAATTTTCAAAATTCAGGCAACAAACAGTATTCGTAGGGTGTGTCGCCATCAACCATCCCCAAAAAAGATAGAAAATCTCATAGCGACGCACCAATCGACAATATTTGAAGAAAAAAACATAACATTTGTTGTGTAGCAATAATTTTGAAAATTTGTAGAATATTAAAGCTCAAATCCGATTGGACAAAATTGTTTGCGATCCTTTTCCTCCCGCTATGTACAGCAAGATTTTTGCAGCCGGAAAAGATATGTAGCAGTTCTCACTCTCGATGAGGTATCAATCCCTCAATCCCTCAACCCCTCAATCCCTCAATCCCCCAATCTCAAATCTCAAATCGAAAATGGAAAATCTCAAATCGATAAATTCCTCAATTCCCCAACCTCAAATCTCAAATTTCAAATCTCAAATCTCAACTCCTCACCTTTTTTAGAAAGGCTATAATTAAGCGGTGCATCTATTTAGGAAGAAATTCAATGGCTAACTCTACTCAAGAAACACCAAAACCAGACAAAAAAGAATTAATTGACATCACAGCTAAACCTAAAGAACAAGAAGAACCACCAAATAAGGGTGACGGGCGAGGGTAACAGTCGATCGCCCGCCACGACACCCCAGCAGAAGCTAAAGAAACCGGGTTTTTCACCGAAATTGCAGTTTTAAGCAAATATTTTGGTAAAAAAACCCGGTTTCTAGCTAGATACGCCTCAAGGAGATAATTTGACAAATTACTCGATTTGTGCATTGCCATTGGTCGATCGCAACTTCGGCTTTCCAGGCATCTTTCTGCGTCCCTCCAAAGAAACAACATCAGCCTCAGAACTCTCCCTAGCCACCCGAATCAGCAACCCCGACAACAAAAAACTCGCCACCATCGACGAGCCCCCGTAACTAAAAAACGGCAGCGGCAAACCCGTAGTCGGCAAAACCCCCGTCGCCACCCCAATATTCAGCAGCGACTGTCCCACCATCACCACCATCGCCCCAATCGCCACCAACTGACTCTCAATATTCCGGGCCCTCGTCGCCACCCTCAAAGCCACAGTAGTGTAAGCCGCCAACATCAGCAACAGCGAGAAACCTCCCACCAAACCAAACTCCTCAGCGAACACAGCAAAAATAAAATCGCTGTACTGAATCGGCAAATAAAATAACTTTTGCTGCGACATCCCCAAACCAACACCCCAAATCCCCCCAGAACCCACAGCCAGCAGGCTTTGAATCAACTGATAGCCATCCTGCATCGGATCAGCCCAAGGATTGAGAAAAGACATAATCCGGCGGCGCTGATATTCCCGAAAACTAATACTTAAAACCGCCAACATCATACCTCCCACAGCCGTTGCGCCCAACTGCAAATAAGGCAAGCCCGCCGCCAAAGCCACCAACCACAAAGTCATCCCGCATAAAGCCGTGGTGCTCAAATTTGGCTGCAACAAAATTCCCAACAGCATTGCGCCGAAAATTAACAGCCAACTCAGGCGAACTTTATTCGTCAACCGCGGCCAGTTGCCGAAAATGCGGGCGCTTTGGAGCACAAAAAACGGCTTGATCAATTCCGAAGGTTGAATAATCGGTACCGGGCCCAGAGAGATCCAGCGAGTCGCGCCGTTGACGGTGGTTCCCACTCCCGGAATTAAGGTCAACCAGAGCAATCCCAGCAGCAGCAGGATGCCCAATTGAGCTGTTTTCAGCAGGTAGCGCAGGGGGGAGTACACCATTAAGTTAAAGCCTGCCAGCCCGATCGCCACTGCGATTAGTTGTCGTTTAAAATAGTAAAGGCCGTCTCCATATTCAGAATTTGCAATGGGATAGGAAGCCGAAAACAATGCTGTCAGCCCTACAAACAGCCACAAAAAAGTCAGCCACCTGAGCCACCGGGCCTCAGCGCCCCATTGCGACGCGCTGGGGTCAAAAAATGGAATGAAGCGTCGAATGTCATTAGTCATGAGTCAGTTGTCAGTTGTCAGTTGTCAGTTGTCATTAGTCATCAGTCATTAGTCATCAGTCATCAGTCATTAGTCATTAGTAGGGGCGGGTTTAGCTAAGGATATATGATACTTATGACTAAAAAAAAGGCAAAACCCGCCCTCTCAGTCATCAGTCATTAGTCATTAGTCATTAGTCATCAGTCATTAGTGATCAGCTATTAGTCATCAGTCATATCAAATCCGGTAGCATCGGAATTATATAGTGCGAGCGTCCCCGCTCGCGATCGACTTCGCTCTTCGGGGACGCTCGCACTATCAATTATTAAAATATATAATTCCGATGCTATCGGAAACGATATCATTAGTTTAAGAATTACAGACATCAGTGACATCCGTGACATCCGTGACATCCGTTAAAAAATCCGTTGCCGAACTTCCTTCTGCTATAACATCATAACAACAAAAAAAGAGGTCGCGATCGACCTCTTGCCCTTTACCAATCCATTTTCGGATCTTAAAGTAGACCAGTATTAGCTCCGGGCTTACCAGTAGCCAATTGCACTTTAATAATTCTGCCGCCCATTTTCATAATTCTTTGCTGTTCCCGGAACCAGTTGTCATAGGGAACCAGCTTAGTAAAATAGGTATTTTGCAATTCGCGCTGAGTGCGGATGCGAGTTTGGCTGGGGACGCAAGCAGTCACTTTAAACATTCTCATGGGAAACAAACTCCTGAGTAGGTTTACAGATTTTTAGATGGATTTTAAAAAGATTGAAGTCAGGGAGTTAGGAGTCAAAACTAGCTCGTTAAAACTTGTCGGGCTTTCTCGACTGGCCTTTGACGGTCTAGCAATCACTCGTAACTTCCCTGACCTCTTTCAAAGCTAAAGGTAACAAGTCCAAAGTTAAAAGTTTAAGGTTAAAAGTTTAAAGTTAAAAGTTTAAAGAGGCAAAAAATAATTTTTTTTCCTTCTTCCTTCTTCCTTCTTCCTTTTTCCTTCTTCCTTCTTCCTTCTTCCTTCTTCCTTCTTCCTTCGATTTAGCTCAAGCCAGAGCAGATGTAGTCGAAATAGACGCCCATTTCTTTACCAGCGTCAGAACCGACCAAACCGGCGGTGACTTCTTTCATTGCTTGGATTGCTTGTACGGTAGAACCGATGGGCACGCCCAAGGAATTGTAGGTTTCTTTCAAACCGTTGAGCACGCGCTCATCGAGGATGGAAGGGTCGCCAGCTAGCATTGCGTAGGTGGCGTAGCGGAGGTAGTAGTCCAAGTCGCGGATGCAAGCTGCATAACGACGTGTGGTGTACATATTGCCGCCGGGACGAGTTACGTCTGAGTACAACAGAGACTTAGCAACTGCTTCTTTGACGATTGTGGCTGCATTGGCGCTGATAGCGGTAGCGGCGCGGACGCGCAGTTCGCCAGAAGCGAAGTAGTTCTTGAGCTTGTCTAATGCGCTGATGTCGAGGTACTTACCTTGAACGTCAGAAGAATTGATTACGGCGGTAATTGCGTCTTGCATGGTTGTCTTGATTTCCTAGAAAGTGGCTGAGTCAGTCCAATTTTGGAGCGAGAATTTGAGATTTGGGATTGGGGATTTGAGATTTTCAAGTGGTTGGTTGTCTGCAAAAGCTTTTAGCTTGCTGTCAGCAACCCCCGATTCTTCAATCAAAAATCAAAAATCAAAAATCAAAATTCCTTACTGCATCGCACCGATAACGTAGTCGAAGTAAGAGGAAGCTTCGGAAGAATCTTCTCCAGACAGCAGCGAGGAAGCTGCATTCTTCATAGCGCGGACGCCTTCGGCGACGGCTGCAATCGGGGTTCCGAGAGAGTTGTACATTTCGCGGACGCCGACAATACCGATTTCTTCGATCGGAGTAATGTCGCCAGCTACGATTCCGTAGGTGATCAAACGCAGGTAGTAGTCCAAGTCGCGCAAGCAAGTTGCGGTCATTTCTTCGCCGTAAGCGTTGCCGCCGGGAGAAACAACATCAGGGCGCTTTTGGAAAAGTTGGTCGCCTGCTGTCTTGACGATACGTTCGCGGGATTCGCTCAAAATTTGGGCGATGCGGACGCGGCGTTCACCAGAGGTGACGAAGCTCTTGATCCGATCTAATTCGCCTGGGCTCAGGTAGCGAGCTTCAGCGTCTGCGTTGACGATTGATTTGGTGACGATACTCATCTTGTGTGTACCCGCTGGATATTTTGCTATACGAACTGCTCTGCGTTGAGCTAGCGGCGGCGGGCGCTTTCATCCCGTACCTTTCGCTTTGCTGTTTGCAGGAGCTTTGACGGGGAAGGGCGGACTTTCCAAGGCTAGCAAGTGTTGAATTTGCTGGCTGGTGACTGCCTTCGGTGTTTGACGGCGCTTGTTTTTCACGCCGGTGCGCTTGTGAGTGCCCGCACTGTGCCTGTCGCTTAGAATACCACAAATGATTGATGCGATCTTTAATCTACGATCGAGATTGCAGCAGATTCTTAAGTGGCGATCGAGTAACTGTCCGGCAGTTAGTCAGAATATTGCTGGTCTGACGCAACTACCTCTCGCAAGTATTTTGAGGCATTATGTTCACATTCTGAGTGTTACTGTAATAGTTTGTAACATTCCTTTTCAGATTGGGGCCCAGGTTGGGGTCTGACAGGTGCCAATTTGACAGTAAAAAAAATCGCTAAAATTATTTTGTAGCAAAGGTTGCAGGCGATCGAGCGAGGGACTGGTTTGTCCCGAAGGCGGCGGCGCGAGGATCGAAGACTTCTGGCTCAAAGAAAGGTGCGGGAGACGGGGGAGGAGGCAGGGTGGCGACTGGTGCGGATCGGAAATCGTGACTTTCGAGCTTGTAGCTAAATTTGACTCTGACTTTTAACCAGGTGCGCCGTGAACAGAAATCTATCAGCCCTTAAAAAAGCTTTGCAGTTTGGGATTAGCGGTGCTG
>JBBSNU010000383.1:0-5423 GCA_038260455.1 Chroococcales cyanobacterium
CCCTTCTTCCTTCTTCCTTCTTCCTTCTTCCTTCTTCCTTCGTCTATCATTTGAACCTTTTTCACACCTCTCCTGTCTAAACACTTCAGATAACGAACTGGTGGGGGAGACTTCACAGGTGTTAGGTGTGCCAGCCAATGTTTTAATCGATGACTGTTCCGACTCCGACTTAGTTGATAAATGCTTAAAGGGCGATCGTACTTCCTTTCGCTACCTTTACCAACGCTACCAACACAAAGTCAGGTCAACCCTTTACCAACTTTGTGGCCCGTCACTGCTAGACGATTTAGCACAAGAAGTATTCCTGCGGGTTTGGAAAGGATTACCCAAACTCAAGCAACAGGAAAATTTTTCTACTTGGCTTTATCGAATTACTTGGAATGTGGCTTCCGACCAAAGACAAGCATTTGCTAAACAGCATTCTTTTGACTCCAAGCTCAAAAATCAAGAAACAATGGATCGAGTTATTGTCAACAATCACACATCCGAATTGATGCAGTTACACTATCAAGATTTAGTGCAGCGGGGACTGGAGCAATTGAGCTTTGAACACCGCAGTGTTTTGGTCTTGCACGACCTAGAAGACATCCCGCAAAAAGAAGTATCCCAAATTTTGGAACTGCCATCAGGGACTGTCAAATCTCGCGTGTTTTATGCTAGAAATGCTATGCGGCAATTTTTGCAAAAACAGGGAGTTCACGAACTATGAAGGACGGAAATAGTGACGAAAAATTAGTTAATTTTTTAAAGCAAAATCGCCCAAATGTTCCAGAATCTGCCCCAGATTTTGAGCTAAAACTTTTAGCAGCCATAGACAGGAATGAGGCGACGGTAGAGTTAAATCATCTAGGAGAAGCGCGAGCGAGCGAGGCTACTAAAAAGTCAAAAATCCTCCGTTTTCCCAAATGGGCTTTTCCTACTGCGATCGCTGCAAGTCTGCTAGTTTTTGGGTCAGGCTATCGCGTCCTAGTTACCGCACAACATCAGAAGGATGAAGCGGCACACCTAGAAGCATTTCTGGTCAATAACTGGGATGCTGTATTGAAGGAGCCTCCAGCGGAAAACTTGCTGGAACGCTCGCCAACTGACTTGTTTAATTACGCTGTTACTCCTGACAGCGAACCGCCAAAAAATAACTAATCTCAAAGAGGTAATTTTCATGTCTATTCGCCGAATTTCTGCCCTAGCAGTTTTAATGTTAACCCTCGGTACTACAGCCGCTGCGACAGCCGTTTCTGCCCCCGCTCAATCCGAAACAATTGCCCAAAACCAGCGTCCCAATCGACCCGCTGGTAAGAAAGGCGGGCTGTTCGAGCAACTCAATTTAAGCGCTGACCAAAAGCAGAAAATGCAGGCTGTGCGCGATCGTTACAAAGACCAAGTTTCCCAGCGAATGCAAGCCGTCCGCCAAGCCAGACAAGAATTGGAAACGATGATGTCTAGTGCGACAGCAAATGCCAGCCAAATGCGCGATAAAAACCGCCAAATCATGGGATTGAGACAGCAGTTAGAAGAAGCGCAATTTGAAAGTATGCTAGGAATGCGAGAAGTGCTCACGCCCGAACAGCGCAGCCAACTATCTCAAATGATGCAGCAGCGCAGGGAAGCTGCTAAAAACCGGAGGCAAAACAGCCAAAAACCGCAGTAACATACAAGTAGTTTTGAGTTGATATTCTGGTATTTCAGGTGCGCGCTACTCAAGAATAAATTTCTAGCCTGCACCTGAAGCACAGGAGAATTAACTGTCAGCCACTAGAACTCAATCAGACTGCAAAAAGTAGTTTTACCCGCTAGTTATAGTGGCAAGGTGTGCAGTGTGTAGCCTACAATAAAGTTGTAGGGTATGCACTGCACACCTTACTGATTAAAGTTACAATAATTACAGTTTTGGACGAATTAATACCACACAATACTTCGGACAGTTTTTAAGCAGCCAGAGTACCATAGGATAGGACTGACGGTAGGTTAAGGTGATTTAAAATCAAGTTAGGGTCTAAATCTAAGTTGTTAATAAATGTGTAAAGTAGATGTCTATTAAATTCCAGGCGTTTATAAGAGGCCATTGAAAATACGAAGGTACCTGGAGATGAATGACGATTATAAGCTTCATATTTAGCCAAATTTAAAGCAATTAAACAGGAGTTAAAATGAAAATCAAGCCGTTGACGACTACGACATTGACAGTCGGATAAACCCGTAAATTGTTTGGGATCGCGAAAAATTAACTCTATCTGGAAACGCGCCTGATAATACTCAATTATTTGCTCGGATGGGAGATTAATAGCGGTACTAAATAATAAAATATTTTTGATTTTACCGTTGGGTTGAAGTTCAGAAATCACAGCTAATCGTACTTCACATTTCAAACAACAACTCCCTACTACCAATGAATAAAAATTCACTTCTGGTCGAAGTTTTTTGACAACAATTAAATTCTTTAAATTATTGCAGTCAACTTTTCCATCATATTTTCGAGGGGCACCCCGTTGATTTTTTTCACCTTTATAGAGGTAATTTAAGTCGGCATAAATCCTTAATTTACTAATTAAATTTAAATCCACATCCCCTACAGCACTCCAGAATTTAAAGTGGCAATAATAACCATCAGCTACCAAGTAGCGAACAGAATCTGGCAATAAAGAACGAGTCTTTTTTAAATGTTGGGCCTAGTCATCAACTCTTGTTAACTCAGGCGTTGAGCTTGATGGCTTCTCCTTTTTACTCGGTTTTTTGAGTTGTTTTTCACCTGAGTGGTTCGGGGATTTTTCGGTAATTCTGTCGTCGGACGCCACGGAGTTTGTTGTACGCTTAGATTATAAGACAAATGAGTTTCAACTTCAACCACAGCAATTACAGAAATTTCTAATCCCTCTTCAGGTCTGCCAGCTACACCATTATAAAAAGTAGCTTTCCCTTCAGTTTTTTTGCTACTTTTGAGAATAAAAGAACAATCGATGACTGCAATAAGTGTTCGCTCATGATTTAATGCTTGATCGATCAAGCATTAAATTCTGGAAAATCAAATTTTTTGAAAAAGTGGCGACGATAGGTCTTTTCGCTCAGAGAGGTATAACGACTGAGATGGCTAAAATTCACTTTACCATAAACAAATAAAATGGTGGAAAATAAAATCACTATAAACTTCTTTTGGTATTGACTAATCCCTGGCATTTGTTGTAAGATAGATTCCCGAATATTCATCAGGCAGTTTTTTAAGTTCGTGTGTTTTTTGAGCTTAACCTAAAACTTGCCTTTTTTTGTATTTCTGATTCAGATTCCAGTGACTTTTTTAACTCGGCTCGCAGAGCGTCCCTCTTCCAAAACTGTCCGAAGTATTGCTTCTAGCAGTAGTTCGATTAACTTGGCTAGTCCTTTCTTGCGAAAGTTCGAGCCACTACCTAGATCGCGAATTACCTCATAGTTCGAGTCATTTGACTGACAGTAGGCAGATAAAACGGTGTCTTGCCTATCTAAATCAGACTTTTGGTCGTGACTGGAAACTCTGGCATAAGCGATCGTCCTTCCCGATTTAATCTCTTGAAAATCTGACAGTTTATAGCGACGATGACCACCATCAGTTCTAACCGATTTGATTTTACCTTCTCGCTCCCACCGCCTGATTGTGTCAACGCTAACTGCTTTTAGGTCGGCTAGTTCGCCAATCGTAATTAGTCTGTCCACTCAACTTACCTAGAATCTACTTTCTTAATTATAGGTAAACCTAGATATTCATGCTACTACTCTAACCCCGGCGATACGTTAGATTCACGGCGGTTGTGATAAGAAAGGTGGCAGGCGGTACAAAGAGCGACTAAGTTTTCTAAGCGGTTTTCCTCTGGTATCCGATTGCGGTGATGTACCATCAAAGTTACCACTAGCAGCGTAATGCAACTGATAGTCTTGGTCGCTCAAGAGGGTTTCAATTACATCAAAATTATCTAGTTCGTCATCGACAACAAGGATGGAAGACATTTTTTATGATACTTTGTAGCTTTTACGATCTTGAAATAATCCTGTCAAAACCCCTGCTAATTGCGGACAATCGGCAGGGTGAGATATACCGTTGTTTCCTGTTGATAAATACTGGTAATCGAGAACTCACCTCCGGCTAGTTCGACAATTTTATTGACAATTTTTAAGCCCAAACCAATGCCCTGTTGCTCATAGGTCTTGCGCTCAAACTGCATGAATGCACCGATTTTAGCAATTTGCTCTTCTGTCATGCCCCGCCCTGAGTCATGTACAGATAAATTCAGCGTCTCCCCCACAACTTGACCATTAACTTTAATTGTTGTCTCTGGTGGGGAAAATTTCAGTGCATTATCAACTAATTCATGCAGAACTATTGATAGATATCGCTCTGATATAGAGAGTACCACTTCCTCAACTGCAAATATGAGGTCGTTGCTACGGTTGAAGCTATGAGCATGGGATTTCAACGCAGTTTCAATGGCAGAAGCTGAGAATTGAGTGGGGGCGGATTGAAGCTTTTGTTGCCGATTGGCGGATAATTCTAATTCTAAATAAATGAGGAATTTTTTCGTTAAATTTTCTAAGCGACGGGCAGATTGATCGAGCCAGCCTAACATCTCATTGATTTCGGCAACCTCCATCTCTTCAAAATCCTCCTTAAGCAATCCGATAGTACCTAATATGCCATTCAGGGGCGTATTCAATTCGTGGGATAGACTAGAAGCTAAGTTGCCACGCAGTTCATTGAGGGTACTTTCTAAGATATTGATAGTATTTTCTTGGATCTGGGACAAGTTCTGGATATTGTCATACTGTTGCTTGATTCTGAGCATTGAATTGACGCGAGCACGCAATTCAATTCCATTTACGGGTTTACTAATGAAGTCGTCGGCTCCGGCGGTTAGACAATGAGCAAGGTCTGATTTTGAGCTTAATGCCGTGACCATAATGATGGGAATTGCTTGCCATTTTGAGATAGCTTTGATTTGCCGACAAACTTCGATGCCGTCTATTCCTGGCATCATCACATCTAGCAAAATGAGATCGGGATTGAAGGTGTCGAGGGTAGCGATCGCCTCTTGACCATTGGCAGCGTAATGCAATTGATAATCCTGCTCTGATAACAGGGTTTCAATCACATCAAAATTATCTGGCTCATCATCAATGATTAAAACGGATGGTGTCTTCATGGGTGATCTTGATTGGGAAGCTAAAAGTTGTTGAATAGTGGTTGCCCATTGCTTCAGCTTAACAGATTTGCTAAGGTAATCATTGGCTCCGGGGGCAAGGCAACGATCGCGCTCGCTTGTCATGACTAGGGTGGTGAGAGCAATGATGGGTACATCAACTAAGTTTGAATCGCGGCAGATCTGCTGCATGGCTTCTCGTCAATTCATACAGGGATTTGAATGTTAATCAGCATCAGATTGGGGTTTTCAGACTAGACTAGA
>JBBSNU010000384.1:0-5421 GCA_038260455.1 Chroococcales cyanobacterium
GAATGCAGTAGCAGATTGGTTGAAGAGATTTAGCTTTAGCGACCCGGATGCTTTTGCGGAAAAAATTCCGTTTCCTGAAACGAAAGGATACGTAAAATCGGTGTTTGAGAATTACTGGAACTATCTGCGGATTTACAATCCAGAAATTAATCAGTTAATGAGCGATAGTTATGAGGCTTCACAGAAAAAAGCCAAGCCTTAAAGGTTGTAGGGTGCAGCATCTGGTGTTTTGCATGATAGTGCGAGCACCTCAAGAGCTCGCGAGTTATACAATACGCGAGCGGGGACGCTCGCACTATAAAAAAATGCTTTTTGCAAAACACCAGATGCTCCATTGTAGGGTGCGTCAGCCGCGCGTTATTTTATCGATAATTGACGCTTCCAAGCTGACTCACCCTACTAACTAATCGAATTCATCGGGATCGATATTTAACTCGCGGAGTTTTGCTGCTAGTCTTTGAGCTCGCTGTTCAGATTGGGCTGCTTGCTGTTCGGCTTGGGCGGCTCGCTGTTCGGCTTGGGCCGTTTGTTGTTCGGCTTGGGCCGTTTGTTGTTGAGATTGGGCCGCTTGTTGTTGGGCTTTTTCTTGTGGAGTCAGAATTAACTCGCCTTCGAGTGTAAACCAGCGCAACCAAGTGCGATCGATCTTTTCATAAATTCCCTGCCACAAACCCAAACTCAATCCTAACTGAGGAATTGGCAAACATCCGCCAATAAGTTCTGCCTGTTCGTAAACACCAGCCACCAAGCGAAATCCTAAAATTTCATTGGTTGCGCCACTAAAAACAACATAGTAAGGAACGCGCAGAATCTGCTCATAAACATACCATTTTGTCGGTGGTCTTCCTGTTTGGCTAACTGTACGACCTAAATCTTCATCTGCCGTACTTGGAGATAGCAATTCAACTGTAACAAACGGGCTAACTTGTTCTTGCCACATCACGTAACTGAGACGCAGATTTTCGCCTTCGTAGAGTCTCGATACGCCCAAAACAGCAAACCAATCAGGACGTTTGTACCAATTGGAATGTTGCCAATCGTAATAAAGATTGAGGTCAATGCCAACAAAAACCTCATCTAAATCAACATTGACAGGCCGAAAAGTGTGCCGCAATAAAGGCGACTGGTAGCAATGATATTCGTCAGGCAAACCAGGTTCCTCCGGGTCTTCGCTTGGTAAATCGTACATTGTCGGCAGAGTTTGCCGGGGCGAAAGTGGCGGGTCAGTCTGAGGGAGAAAACGAGTTTTTTCAATCATATTTGCACTCATAATTTAAGGACTTTATGGCGTGGGGCGTTGCTGCTAGCCCGCCCCTGAACAGGCAAGATGCCTATTCCGCAAATTGAAATAATGGGATTATAAAATAAATCAGCGGCATCCCAAGGAATCGCGAGTAGAAATCCCAGTTTGAGAATTAATTCCGCTGGCTTTCGCGCACAATTCTTTAACTTGTGCGCCATCCATAATTGCGTCAGTAAAATCAGCACCGGTGATATCAACTCCATCAAAAGTAGAACGCAACAAAATTGTTTCCACTAAAACGGCATCGCTTAAATCAGCATTAGTAAATTTAATTTGATCGATCATGGCATTAGTTAAATTTGCGCCGTGCAAATTCGCCTGAGTCATCACCGAAGCGCTCATAATTGCTCCCCGCAAATCGGCATTAGAAAAATTAGTTAAGCCCATCTTAGCGTTAGAAAACTCAGCAGCCCGCAGCATTTGACCGGAAAAATCGCGTCTTGTCAGTTCGGCGTTGCTAAAGGACAGCGGCGGGGCGTAATATTTAGATTGAGCCAGGGCTGGCCGCGGGAGGATGAAGATAGTTAGCGCTAAGAAGAATGCTGCTAGTTGCCGAATTTTCATAAGTCTGATATTCTCGCAAGGTGGGTATTTCGTAGTGTATCCCGAACTTTGGTCGATCGACCAAACAGTTACAATCTCAATTAATAGTGATGGAGATGAAAAAAACGATATGTTAAGTTTTTTCTTAACTTGGATAGTAGCAGCAGCTTCGCTGGTGATTACAGCTAACATTGTACCAGGTATTGCGGTGGTTAGTTTTCCGGCGGCGATGGTGGCTGCTGTGGTGATCGGATTGGTGAATGCGGTTGTCAGGCCGATTATCACATTGCTGACGCTGCCTTTGACTGTTATTACTTTAGGTTTGTTTTTGTTTGTTGTGAATGCAATTTCGCTTTCCTTGGCTTCCTGGTTGGCGGGTGTGTTCAATATTGGTTTTGCGGTTAACGGTTTTTGGCCTGCTTTGTTTGGTTCGATTGTGTTGTCGTTTGTTTCTGGGTTGATTGGTCGTTTTGTGAATCCGGGCACTGTGGATTAGGTAAGATATTATCCCAGATAGTCGATCGGGCAAACAGCAACCGCTACTGTAACAGAGCCTAGTTTTTTTTCCGATCGAAAGATTTTTTTGGGAACTAAGAGGGGATGGGAAGCGCCCCCAAACGCAGATAAACGCGGATGACTGATTGATATCTGCGTTTCTTGATGTTGGCCGGCGGTTGAAATTTGGGCGATCGCACAAAGTGCAGCGGCTTCTGCTACACTTTTAGTCCCGACTTTTTGCGCTACCACATTTGAAGGATTCGGAACTTCTACAGAATTTAAAATATCAGCAGAAAAGGTTTTTAACGGCCAGTTTCGGGCTGCACAAAGTTCCAGCAAGCCGACTTCACCTGCTTTAGTATCTGCAGTAGCAATACCTGCGATCGCGCGATCGGCCAAATGAGCGCCGCGACAGACATTTTGAATAGCAGTTTCGATTAATTCCCGTGGCGTTCCGCCTTCGCAACCTATCCCTACCCACAACACTCGCGGGTGCAACTGAACCTTTGGTAAAGCAGATTCCGGTGCAAATCTTCTCTGGGTGAAACTAATCCAAATTCGCCCTTTAATAGTTGACAGATTTTCCCCTTCCCAATATAATGAATGATTGTCTGGCAAACTGTTTTGCCACAAAGTAGAACCCACTTCTTGAATTACTTCTACAGTTTCTCCTCTCTTCATAGCTGCCGCTATTCCCGCCCAGTCGCCTTCCCCCCGATTCCAAGCGCTGGGAATTTTTAACATATCTAACGTAAATTCATCGTTCATTATTAAGTTATCTATTCCCTAGTTTCACTGTGCTTTCACTGAGACGGCAATCTTAATTATTTTTTAACAATGTTAATTTTAAAAGTTTGTATAATCGTAGCACAAACTGCAAACAAGAAAACATTTAATATGGTAGAACTGAACCAGTTACTGTTAGAGTTTGAAAGCAACCTCACATGGGAAGCTGTGACGAAAGAATGGAAAGAACTTCGCGACAGTTGGGTGAGTAAAGTGCAAGCAGCAGTAGAACCGTCACAGCTAGCAGAATATCTAATTGAATTGGAATCAGACATCCAGTGGGAAGCAGTGCAAAATTACTGGAAACTTTGCCGGGAAAGTTGGGTAGAAGACTGTCATTCAGCATCGACTCTGGAAGAAGTATCAAGTTTATTGCTGGAACTAGAAAGCAATACAACTTGGGAAGTATTGTCTGATGAATGGCAGGAAATTCGGGAGAATTGGGTACAGCAAGTGTACGAGTTTAACGACGAGTAATAATTCAATCAATTAAAATCTATTTGCAGGGTCAATGATGTCCCTCCTGTGCGGTTGATTGTCTCGCTTCCCTCAATTACTTTAAATCCCGATCGCTGGTAGAGATTCAGGGCCGGATTTGAGCCTCTGACACTCAGCGATACCGATCGATAAGATGCTTTGGCTGCTGACAACAGACGATCCAATAACTGCGTTCCTACACCCTGATTTGTATATTCTGGAAGAAGCGCGATCGCCAATTCCGGGATAGTATCGTCTACCCAGCCAAATCCCTTGTCATCCCCTGTAAATAAACGCAGCCAGGCCGCTCCTATCGGCTGGCTGCTGTTGAAGGTGATCGCTGCGAAGCCCATATCGTTTGCACGTCCCCAATCCTTGACATATTTCGCAATTAAAGGATGATTCACAACAGCTTCCACCGTTGATTCGCCTTCTTCTGCCATGTGCGCTGCTTCATAGAGCATTTGCCACAGAAAAGGCTCGTCTTCCTGCGTTAGCGGCCGAATATAATAGTCTAGGATTGTGTTCATAAGAATAAGGAAGTTCGGCAACGGATTCTGTAACGAATGTAACGGATGTAACGGATGTATAGCCTTTCTCAGAAAGATGAGATACTATCCGGCATAGGGCATAGGGCATAGGGCATAGGGCATACCTCACTTTTTTGAGAACCGCTATATGGAAGAATAAATAAGGAAAAAAGACGCGAACTAATAATGACACTGACCAATGACTAATGACCAATGACTAATGACCAATGACCAATGACCAATGACTAATGACTAATGACTGAGAGGGCGGGTTTTGCCATTTTTTTAGTCATTTGTATCATAGATCCTTAGCTAAACCCGCCCCTACAAAATGCTAATGACTAATGACTAATGACTAATGACTAATGACCAATGACTAATCCTTAACTAAAACCCCATGCAGAAAAATATCCGCTAATCCTTCGGCCATTTCCTGCATTTCTTGCGGAGAAGCATTCGGTTCCCCAATCGTATTTTGACTGAAACCAGCTACTGCAAACATTCCCAAAAATACCTGAGCGACAATCTTCGGATTCATCTTGCGATAAACTCCTTTTTCCATCGCCGTTTCAAAAAAAGCCTCTGCCACAACGCTCATTTTTCCGATGACTTCCAACTGAATGCGATCGCGCAAATCCGGGTGAAACTGAGCCTCCAAAAAACACACCCGCATCATATCGCTATTTTCGCGGATATTCAGCATCCGTCGGCGCATCACCTGAGCCACTGCTTTGTAATTGCCCATCTCGCTCAATTCTGTCAGCAAATCTGTCAGTATTTCCACCCATCCTTCCGTCGCTACCTGAATCAAAATCGCTTTTTTATTATCAAAATGCCGAAATAGCGTACCCTCCGCCACCCCTGCCGCCGCTGCTAAATCGCGAGTTGTCGTACCGTCGTATCCGCTGCGGGCAAACAACCGCACAGCCGCTTGTAAAATCCGCTTTTTGGTTTCTGTTTCTGAAGGAGGAGACTGATTAAAAATTCGCATGGCTTTGCAATCGGTAATTGGCGACTTAAGTAGAAGGAAGAAGGAAGAAGGAAGAAGGAAGAAGGAAGAAGGAAAAAGGAAGAAGGAAGAAGGAAGAAGGCCCTTCGGCTTCGCTCAGGGTGAAAAAAAGGAAGAACGAAAAAGGAAGAAGACAGACATAGCCAGCTTTTTAGCGAGCCGTATTTTACGTTTAATTAGGTAGATTCACTTGGAACAGCAGGTTTGGGACGGGCGGGCGAAATAATGTTAAGTTTTAAGTTGGGCGCGAATCTAATCCAAAACCAAAGCATCTC
>JBBSNU010000385.1:0-5410 GCA_038260455.1 Chroococcales cyanobacterium
GTGCGATCGCCCTCGGCAAACAAACCGTTGATTTACCTTACAACATCCGCGACTATTTTGTGCAAGCTGGATTGGCCCACGCGATCGCAGCTTCGGGCACTCAAGTTTCAATGGTTTTGGCTTTAGTTATAGCTTTAACCAAGCGTTTTTCCAAACAGTTACAATTTGGTTTTGGCGTAGGTGCTTTATTTTTGCTCGTGGGATTAACTGGCTTTGAAGCTTCAATATGCCGCGCCGCATTGATGGGATTTGGTACATTATTTGCTTTGGTGTTAAGCCGCGAAGTTAAGCCACTAGGATTGCTCTTAATTGCTGCGACTATTTTACTGCTAGTTAACCCTTTGTGGATTTGGGATTTAGGTTTTCAACTGAGTTTTTTGGCTACTTTGGGGTTAGTGGTGACAGCGCCGCCGCTGATGGCAAAGTTGGACTGGATGCCGCCCGCGATCGCTTCGATTGTGGTGGTTCCGATCGCAGCTTCTGTTTGGGTGCTACCGCTGCTACTTTACGTTTTTAGTGTGGTATCACCTTACAGCATTTTAGTCAATATTATTGCGGCTCCTTTGCTGTGGATTTTGAGTATTGGCGGGATGATTAGCGCTTTAGCAGGATTGATTTTTCCGCCGGCGGGAAGCGTTTTAGCGCAACTGCTTGACTATCCGGCAAAGGGCTTAATTGCGATCGCCCAATATTTCTCGCAATTGCCGGGTAATTCGGTAGCTGTCGGTCAAGTATCGGTGTTTCAGTTAATCGCACTTTACATTTTAATCTGTTGGGTTTGGCTGGGGGGAAGAAGTAAGAAGGAAGAAGGAAGAAGGAAGAAGGAAGAGGGAAGAAGGAAGCAGGAAGCAGGAAGCAGGAAGCAGGAAGCAGGGAGAGGGAAACAGGGGAAAAGCAGAGTTTTTGCACTGCGGATTTCTTCGGCTTGGATTTTACCGCTGGCGCTGGTGGCGGGAATTAGTATCATAGCTTTGCCAGGTTGGCACAGTCAGACATCTTTGTTTCAAGTTACTTTGCTGGCGACATCTGGCGATCCAGTTTTGGTAATTCAAGATAAGGGAAAAGTGGCGCTAATTAATAGTGGTGATGAAAATACTGTGAGGTTTACAGTGTTGCCTTTTTTCCAGAAGCAAGGCATTAATTCTGTGAATTTTGCGATCGCCACTCACGGTCATTTAGGTTTGAGCGGCGGTTGGGGAAAATTACTAGAACGCTTGCCAATTCAAACATTTTATGATAATAAAGATTCCAAACAAATTCACCGCGGCAGCGATGAGAAATTTATGAATGCTGTGCAATCTCGGCAAGGCGTTTACTTTCTTTTAGAAACTAACAGCACGATCGATCTGGGTTCGACGCGGTTGCAGTTCGTGGATGCGGAGATTCCGGTAGTAGAATTATTGGTGAGGGGGCGTACTTGGTTGATTGTCGGTGACATGACACCGGAAGTGCAAAGTATGTTATCAAAGAGATTAGCAGCCGCAGGAACATTTAAGCGGGCGCAAGTGCTGTTGTGGTCGGGAAAAACCCTGACAGCCGAGTTATTGGAGGCAGTTGGGCCGCAAGTGGCGATCGCCTTTGCAGACGAAATCGATCCAGAAACCGCAGCAAAACTGCACCAAAGTAAAACCCAGATTTTTTGGAATGGGCGCGACGGAGCTCTTCAGTGGACACCAGCAGGGGGATTTAAGACGACTCTGGAATCTGAAGAAAATCAAACTTCTTTTCTGTAAGGATTTACAATATGGGCACAGTGCGGTAAGATACTTTTAACTCGCATCTCAAGTCAATTGGAGAGGTGGCAGAGCGGTTGAATGCGGTAGTCTCGAAAACTACTTTAGGGGTGACTCTAACGTGGGTTCAAATCCCACCCTCTCCGTACATCTAAACGTCAAATGCACCACAAGCACCTTATTAACCTAGGGTGCTTGTGCTGTATCTAACCCAACTTCCAACCTAGGGTGTGCAGTGCACGCCTTATTTATGCTGGGAAAGATCGATCGCCCAACTGCTGTTTTCCGTCGCTTAGACAGTATTGCCAAATAATTCTATCATCTCCGAAGAGAACGGCAATGCAACAGTCATCCTATGATTGATTGAAATCAATCTGCATAAATATGACTTTTATGAACTCACTATTAGAATTTTTATGATTTTCATTCAATGAATTTATGAATTGACTTTAAAAAAGCTTTGATTGATAATCAATACATCAACTGATAGCAGCAGCGAGCAACTGTCACCCAACTCTAGCAACTAATCCTGCTTCCTCGGAATCAAATCTATCTAGATATTCCTACAGATTGAAACCCGGATATTCCACAGTCAGTAACGGATTTATTAGACTCTATCCTGGCAATCCTGGCGAGGCAGAAAAGCCTTGAAACAATATTTTTTTACTTAGGAGAAGCCATCATGTATCAAGAAACTAAAAAAAGAAAAAGCCCGCCGCCCATTGTTTTTATTGGAGTCGCTTTAATCGCCCTTGGCGCATTCAAGTTTATTCCCAGCTTATTCAAGGGCGGAAATTTAGATTCATCTACATCTGATTCTAGTAATCCTCGGATGAGTTTGGGAAACAAAATATTGGTGCAATCGCAAACAACAGCAGGAAAACAAGCAGGTGTTCAAGCTTTTGCTAAGGGAGATTAAGCTGTTCCACATTTAAACTGCATTATTTGTGGTCTATACCCCATACTGTAAGGGGTTCAGGCAAGAAATTTAAATGACTAACAGCTTACAAAGAAGCAGTCAAAAACTTTCAGGCATCGCTGCAAAAAAATCGCAACGATCCAGAAACAGTCATTTATTTGAACAATGCCAAAGCAAACGATAATAATCCTCTGAAAATTGCCGTCAGCGTTCCCATTGGAACTAACCCGAATGTAGCGCAAGAAATTCTCCGAGGAGTAGCCCAAGCTCAAGAGGAAGTTAACGCAAGAGGAGGAATTAATGGTGCGAGTTTGCAAGTTTTGATTGCGAATGATGACAACAATCCAGATTTTGCTAAAGAATTTGCAACCGGATTCGTAAATGACCCGAAAATTTTAGCAGTCGTCGGACACAATGCTAGCAATGCTTCTCTAGCTGCTGCTCCTACCTATCAAGAAAACAAATTGGTGATGGTGACACCAACTAGCTTTGCTAACAATTTATCAGGTTTTGGCAGCTACATTTTTCGGACAGTCCCCGCGATTCAATCGATGGCAGCTCCTTTAGCAGAATATATGGTTAAGAAAGCTGGCAAAACTACTGTTGCTATCTGCTATGACTCTCAAGCTCCCGATAACATATCGTTTAAGGATGAATTTGTAGCGTCGTTTTCTGCTTTGGGCGGCAAGGTGGTGTCTACAGTTTGTGACTTTTCAACGCCTACTTTTAATTCCAGCGATAGCGTTGCTGATGCTGTTAGCAAAGGTGCACAAGCGTTAATGATAGCGCCTCATATCGATCGCGCGATCGACCTAGCCCGCGCCAATCAAGGCAAATTACCACTCTACGGCAGCACTACGATGTACACATTTGACACGGTAAAAAACGGGCAGAAAGACGTTGACGGGCTGGTTTTGCCCGTTCCGTGGCATCCTGACACCAATCCTAATAACCCATTTTCTAAGAATGCGATTCAGCGGTGGGGAGGCGTGGTGAATTGGCGCACTGCAACGAGTTTTGATGCGACTCAAGCGATTATCGGCGGTTTGCAGAAAAGCAATACGCGGGAAGGATTGAAACAAGCACTCAAGAATCAGAATTTTTCGGCTATGGGTGCGAGTGAGGATGTGAGGTTTTTGCCAACGGGCGATCGGGTAAACCGATTTTAGTACAAGTTCAGCGTCAAGGAAATGATTACAAGTTTGTGGCGCTGCCGTGATTCAGTTGATCGATAGAGCCACCGCAGATTTGAGGCAGATTAGCGCAGATTAACGCAGATCATTTAAGAATTGAGAGCGAATGCTGGCAATTGAAGTTTATTCTGGAGCGCCGTCCACGGAAATGCCCGATCGACCTATAATGAGAATTGTTATCATTCGCAATTTAGCAATTCTCCATGCAAGCGGACTCAGTAGCCAATTCGCAAATTGATTTAGCTTTAATCGGCGCCGGGCCCCACGCCCTGACTCTAATATCACATATATTGCAAAAACGCAACAGTCTGCGGAATCAACTTTTAGCATTCGATCCGAGTGGCGAATGGCTGACTCAGTGGCGGAGGCAATTTGCAGCTTTAGAAATTGAACACTTGCGATCGCCCGCAGTGCACCACCCAGATCCCAACCCTTACGAATTGCGGAGGTTTGCCGAAAATCGCTCCTCCGAATTGTTTCCACCCTACGATTTGCCGGGAAGTCGGTTATTTGAGGAATTTTGCGCTGATACAGTTAAACGGTGGGATTTGGGCGATCGAATTATCAAAGCAAAAGTCACCCGCATTCAGCCTCAAGCCGGCCGTTTCTGCCTGTGGTTTGAAGATGGCCTCATTGCGATCGCCCGTCGAGTAATTGTCGCCGCCGGCAGCGGAAAACCGCATTTACCAGCCTGGGTAAATCAAATTAAAACACAGCATCCCGTCGAAAGAATTCGCCACTCTAATCAAGTAGATTTACGAAATTTAGAATTATCAGGAGAACAAATATTAATTGTCGGTGGCGGGCTAACTAGCGGACATTTAGCAGTAGGAGCAATTGCTAGAGGAGCAAAAGTTCTGTTAATGACGCGGCGCTATTTCCAAGAAAAATTATTTGATGCGGATGCTGGTTGGTTGGGGCCAAAATATCTGAAAGGATTCGCCGCTGAAGCTGATTGTCATAAACGTTGGGAAGCTATTCAACAAGCTCGCAATGGCGGATCGATGACACCGGAAATTATGACACAGTTACGCCGGTTGTCCCACAGCGAAAAGCTGACATTTCATGAACAGTGCGAAGTTGTTGGCGTTCGGTGGGAAGATAATAGATGGACTGTTGATTGTAGCGATGGGGAGAGCTTATTTGTCGATCGCATTTGGCTAGCAACTGGCACTAAACTAGATATTACAGCCGAGCCTTTGTTCAAGGAAATGCTAGAAACCTATCCCATTGAAATAGTTAAAGGTTTGCCAGTATTAGATAAACATCTGCGTTGGCCTGGATGCGAATTATTTGTGACTGGTGGTTTAGCAGCGCTGCAAGTGGGCCCAGTCGCGAGAAACCTTTCAGGGGCGAGAATGGCGTGCGATCGCATTGTACCAGCGATCGTTAAATCCAGCGTTGCACTCTCGCCCGCAATAATTAGAACAACAGCTTAACTATTGCAACTTAACAGCAGCCCGCTGAATTGGCAAAACTTCATCTAACGTCAATTCGCGATCGGCCATCAGGTGACTGGAACAGCAAATTGTGCTGAAATAAAGAGGACGACCGACAACTTGAGA
>JBBSNU010000386.1:0-5400 GCA_038260455.1 Chroococcales cyanobacterium
ACAAATACTAAGGTGCGTCGCCCTGAGATTGTCGATTGAATTTACAGATTTTTTAGGGCGACACACCCTACAAATACTAAGGTGCGTCGCCCTGAGATTGTCGATTGAATTTACAGATTTTTTAGGGCGACACACCCTACAAATACTAAGGTGCGTCGCCCTGAGATTGTCGATTTAATGCGAGAGATTTTTGATGCGACACACCCTACAAATACTGTTGGATGATTTTTAATAATTGGTATTACTTACAAATCAACACCGCTGATATCGCATACCAGGCAACTGCGAAACTAATCCCAACAATTCCAACTGCAAAAGAATACCAGAAACCGTCCCCGGTTCCAATCCCGCAGCCTCCACAATTGTATCAAGAGAATTCGGCCCAGAGCCCAGAGCTTTTAACACCACAGCCAACTCCTCATCCAACGGCGGGCTTTGCTTTTCAGGGGCTGAATTTGTCGGAAACAGCGACAATTGCTGCGCGCTATCCAATTTTGGCATGGCTCCGAGCATTTCCAGCAACCTGTCTTCGCTTAAAAGTCGATCGCAATTCGGGAGAATCGGATGAGCACCTTTACTCAGCAACTCCAAACATCCAAACGATCGCTCATCATCCAATCTTGCCGTCAAAACATACACATCCCGGCAAAAATCATTAGCTTGATAAGCAGTAATTAACGCGCCGGATTTGTGCGGAGCTTCAATCACAATTGTAGCCCGACTCAAGCCCGCAATTATCCGATTTCGGCGCGGAAAATTAGTTTTATTCGGTTGAGTGCCCGCCGGATATTCGCTAATTGCCAATCCCTGCTGCAGGAGGCGATCGCACAACCGCTCATTCGGCCTAGGATAAACAACATCAACCCCAGTACCAAAAACAGCCAAAGTCCGGCCTCCCGCCTCCAAACAGCTTGTATGAGCCTCCGTATCAATTCCCGCAGCCAATCCCGAAACAACAGTAAAACCGTTTGTAGCCAAAGCCGTGCTAAATTTGCGAGTCCAACGCCGCCCGTATTCCGAAGGACTGCGAGTTCCAACAATTGCCACCGTCGGCGTAATTCCGCGATTCTCATTAAGGTCAACTAAACCGCGATAGTACAGCACCGGCGGCGGATTGGGAATCTCTAATAACAAGCTGGGATAATCTTTATCTGCGGGTGTCCAGAAATAGGGATTTTTAATAAGATGTTGTTCGATAAATTCTTGGGGATTGAGTTTGGCGCGTTCTTGCAAAACCGTTTCAATTGTCTGCTTTCCAAGCCCTTCGACTTGCATTAAATCTACGGGCTTAGCCGTCCAAGCTGCTGCCAAACTAGGAAAATGTTGGTGCAATCTTTGCAACAAAATCGGCCCGACACCCCTAATCTGCGACCATGCTAACCAGTAAGCGCGTTCTTCTAGCAACGACTTGCCCTCAATTTTTTTGAGAATAATTTGATCATTTTGGGTTAGGATAATATCAGTTTTCGAGTAGGGAAACGGCACTGCCGTGTCCTCCGTTTCCATAGATGCCCGCGTAGGGAAACGGCACTGCCGTGTCCTCTCTTTCCACTTCCTAAGCTTTCCAATCGACAAAACGGGCGTAAATATAAGCTATGATTTCCCCAATCACAGTCCGAAAACCTGCGCTCGATTTCCACCATTCCTGCGGGTTATAATCTTGCGGTTCCGCAGCTATTATCCCGACTTTAATCTCTGGATGCAGCACTTCTTTAAAAATCATCCAACTTCTGCGGGCGTGAGGGCCAAAGGAATAGAGATTAATTGTGTCTACTTTTAGGGGCGATGCAGCCAGCCAGTCTCGAAGGGCGATCGCAGAAGCGGCAGTGCGGTGTTTCATGACATTCGGTGCAGGTACAGCTACCACTTTGTCCTTATCAAATCCTAGCGCAATACAAGTCGCTGCTGTCAGTTCGGCATAATTTTTATATTCAGCGAGATAGTAGCCTTTACTTACTGGAATTCCAGTAGTAATTAATTTGCGGTATTCGCCTTTTTTGAATTCGGCGATCGCACTTTCGATCGCATAATCCGGCAACCACCCTTCGACAACCAATATATCTGCTTTCAGTGGCGAATTTACCGCCAAAAATGGATGGATATTTGTGATAATTAAGACCATTGTAATGATTAATCCCACGATCGCAATTACCCAACCTTCCCTGGTAATTGCCCACATTTCTCGGCGGCGGATCAGACTAATTTTGATTTTAGGTTTTCGCATTCTGGCAAAATTCCGATCGATAGAATTCTTATAGTGCGAGTATCCCCGCTCGCCTATTGTACTCGCGAGCGGGGACGCTCGCACTATAAATGCAAAATACCAGATGCTCCCACTTGCGAGTGCAAAATTAAATTCGTTAAATACGTTTAATCCGCTACACAATCCGCTGCCGAACCTTCTCTACTGTTTTTGTTTGAGATACTCAAAAACGCTCTTATCCCCAATATCCTGCGGCATAGGTTGAAAGAACTTACGGACAGCAAAAATGATGAACAAAATTGCCCAAAATCCCAGCAACAACTGTTCGTTTTCCGGTGACAGAAAACCGAAAATATGTCCTAAAATTAACAGCGGAACTCCCGGAGTTAAAAACTTAGTTTCTAGGCGGTTGAAGCAAAAAGCTTCTTTAAAATAAATGCCATTTAATGCCGCAAAAGTAAAGCCAATTCCCCACAAAGTCGCTGGATTTTCGTACACTGCTAAAGCTAAAGGTTCGCTGCTTTGTAGGGCGACAAATACTGCTGCCGCGCCGCCGATCGCCCAAAACGCCTGTAGTGTTCGGTGCAGCGCAATCATGTAAATGTGAATAGTAGCTAAGCTGACGCCTAAAGCTATCCAGAAACAAGCAAAAACAGGCGTTACAGCTTGGATTGCCATCGGGTTATCGCCCTGTTGCAACACCAGAGTAGTGCCGATCGCAAAACACAGCGCCGCCACCCCCAATCCAGCGCGGTAAATCAACACTCCCGTGCGATCGTTTGGAGTAATCGTAAATTCGCCGAATTGTCCTTGATAGACTGGCGATTCATCAGGTGATTTCAATAGTTGCATTACAGCTTCCTCCTATCAGACACGAATGTACTTCTGTCAAGATATACTTTATTGATAAACCGATACAGCGAGACCGAGCGATGCCTAAATTTAACCAGCCTAAATTTAACAAGTCTAAAGTTGACAAATCTCAAGTTAACAAGTCTCAAGTGGACGATCGCCCAAATCCAACCAAATCTCTTCTTTCAGAATCAGAACTTCCTCCAGTCCAGCTTGATGAAACCATTGTAGCAGGCAGAAGACCGAAACCGCTCAACGACTTGCAGCGCTTGCTTGCCGAAGTAACAGAATTGAAAGAGGGGTTCAATCCAGAAATGTTAGCCAATCTCGTTGAAAATAACCCATTTAATGACAACCAATTTGAAAGCAAAATCAGGAAAATCCTAGGAACTAAAAATATTAATTCCACCCTCAAAAATTCAATCAAATATCTGGAATACATCAAGCAAAATATGCAATTTCCCTGCCATGTTACGGGTAGAGAAGAGTTTGAATGGGAAGAAGAGTATATAATGGGTTTGGGTAGCAAAAAAGAATATGCAAAGCTTAAGAAAACTCAACCTTCTTATACTGATAACTTCACAATTAACCGAGTGGAGGATTTGGTTGTTCATGAAGACGGCATATTTGCCGAAGTGGAGCGCGTCGGCGATCGCAAAAAGTTTAGCTTGCTTTTAGTAGAGCTAGCATCAGTTGATGCGATCTCCCCAAACAATCAGTTATTGCATGATTATTCTGTGTGGTATATCCACTATTAAGGAAGAGTGGGAGAGGGGGAGATGGGGAGATGGGGAGAGAGGGAATAGAACAAATATTCCCTTTTTCCTCTTCCTTCGCCTTCTTGATTACCAAGAAAAATTGGTTTAAAGCCTCTCCCTGATCGGGATAAATTAAAATCAGACGATTCATTACTCCAATCCTCTTCCTTCTTTTGTTAACTGTCAACCCTTCGGCTTCGCTCAGGGCGAGCTGTCAACTGTCAACGGAATTAAATTGAAGCAGCAAAGTGCGATCGCTCTACTTTTGCCAAAGCTTCCACCAAACTGCGAACTGCAGCAATCATCGCCACTTCGCTGTTAAGTTGGCTGACAGCAGAACCGACACCAACACCAGCAGCACCCGCGCCAATAGCGAGGGGTGCGGTGACGCTGGAGATGCCGGAAGCGCAGAGTACGGGGACTTGTACGGCGCGGGAAATTTCAAAGGCTGCTGCCAAAGTAGGCGCTGCTTTTTCAATTAATCCTAAAGTTCCGGCGTGAATTGGTTGGGCGCTAGTGCCGCCTTCGGTTTGAATGATATTAGCACCAGCTTTGACTAATTCTGTTGCTAACTGCACTTGTTTGTCGAGTGTCAGAATGTGGGGAACTGTGACAGAAAGAGTGATGTTCGGAAATAGCGATCGCGTTTCGCGAGTCAACTCCAAAACTTCCTCAGCTTCAAAGCGACGGCCTAGTGCGTAGAAAGCATCAAAGTTGCCAATTTCAATCAAATCAGCGCCAGCTTCTACCGCAGCGACAAACTTTTCCGGTTCCACAGCCGATACACAAATTGGCAAATTTGTCAACTGTTTTGCCATCAATACCAAATCGCGATCGGCAGCAATATCGACAAAGGAAGCACCGCCGAGATCCGCTGCTTTGACGACAGCCGCAACGTTTGCGGCATCAAAATTATTTAAACCGCTGATAATTTTCAGGGCGCGACCTTGCTCAAATGCGCGCTGCAATTTAGAATTTACACTCATCGTTAGTTTTCCAACTCAAAAAATTTCTTAGACTCATTTTGACACGGATTAGAACAATTTTTGATTTTTTATTCTGAATTTTTAATTACACTCTTCAAAAAGAATGCAACTTTAGGTAAAGTCCCAACTCATACAGAGTCAGTTATTTCCCAATCTAAAATCTAAAATCGTCGCATCGCCCAAAACACCGCTTTGCGTCAACTCTCGCCTCAGCCAAGCAAAAGGCCAATTCCCTTCCATACTCAGCAAACTCTCAGCAGGCAAATCCGTCGGATCTTCTGTAACTGCAAGTGCCATTTTCACCTGTTCCGGCAAAATTGACAACATCAAACTCGTTACTGCATCACCCGCGTGAATCCCCAATTATAACTTTTTCGCCGTTACTAATTGGGGAGCCACATTCTGCACCAGCCCAACTAATACCAATTTCATAAAGTAGCACTAGATATTACCCCCCCAACCCCCCCTTAGTAAGCTACCGTGTACACACAAGTCAAAGTAAACTAGACTCAGAACTTGACAGAGGTATAAACCGTGGACAATCCCATACTGATTCACGCCGAACAAATCGAAAAAACCGCCTTTGGAGACCCTCGGCTGG
>JBBSNU010000387.1:0-5399 GCA_038260455.1 Chroococcales cyanobacterium
GTAATGCCGCAGTCGGATCACAGTTGGTAGCGGGAAGTTTGGCGCAATAAATTTCCCGTTATGTTCTACCTGTTCTGCTTTTCCTTTCAACAACAAAATTACCGCCCTTCGCCAATTGGTGATGTTGAGCGGTTCGTAGGATGCGTTGAGCACTAGAACATTGCCCATTGTTGATTATTAAAGAGAATATTTTTACTGATGCTAACACAGGTTGCAGATTAGGGGGGGGGCGGGAGCGGTTTGGGCAAGGCTGAACAAAAAACGGTGAAAAACCGCACCTTTACCCTATAGCTTCGCACCTGCGCCCTTTGTGGCTGCAGATATTTTCTGCCCTCGATGTCTGTCGGCGAGCATTTTTCGGTGAATTTTGACCCTGATGAGACCAGTATGCGCGATCCTCTCCGTTGGCGCAGCCCCCGTAGGGGCGGGCTTCGCTAACGGGCAAACTTTAAAGAATAATTTTTATTTTTTTCCCTAAATGCCTAATCTTCCCGGCAAGAAGCAGTCTAATTTTTTAGAGTATTAGTAACCCTAAATGAAAAAGCTTATTACCGCCCATGAAATTTCGGCTTTTAAAGTCAGCTTTTAGCGCGTCAATTATTGCCCTGGCAGCTCCGATGTTAGCAAACTGTCCAGCTTTTGCCCAAACCCCCTCATTTTTCTGCGGCGCTGCAGGCGGGCGTCCGGCCACAATTGCTGTGCAACAAGGCAAAAATATTCCCGTTATTCTGTGGGTAGCCGATAACTATTTCAATGAATCAGGAGAAGACGCAATTACTCGCTGCACCAGAGTCTCGGGAATTCTCAACAACTCGCAACCCCAAGGAAACTGGGACAATCTTGTCACAGCAGGCGCATCTCCTAGCGGTCAACTAATTATTTGTGCAGCTAATCCTCAAGACGGTTCCTGTAGATTATTATATCAAGTACCAAAAGGGCAAAATCCCGAACAAGCCCGACAAGAACTTTTAAAAAGAGTTAAAAATCCGAATGTAAGTGTTTCGCCTGTTAAGGTAAATTGATAGATCAGACGGCGGTTGAAACCGCGTCTATAAAAACAAAACCCGGATGGTGCGCGGGTTGAAGAACGGGCAGTGAATAATAAATAGGTTCTTTTCTTCAGTCCGCGGAGGCGGACATCGTTTGTATAGGCGCGGTTTCAACCGCCGTCTACGTTACTTGCAGATAGTTGAAACCCTTCTAACATACTCCGGTTTACTACCAAGAAAATTGCAACTTTGCTTCAGCAATTCTTCCAACCCTTCAACCTGTCTCAGCCAGACAGTGCCGTTGCTTCCAGCTACAGCAATTTGCTTGCCGTCTCGACTCCAACCAACACTAACAACATTCTCCTCAAACTCAAATTGAGCAACCTGTCGCCCCGCTAAATTCCACTGCCGCACCGTCTTGTCAATTCCCACAGTAGCCAGCCTTTCTCCGTCTGGACTAAAACTAATTGACTTGGCATCAAAATGCAATGTTTGAAATTCATTAATTAATTCTTTTTCTGACAGGTTCCACAGCCCGACTTTGCCGTTCAATGTTACTGTGGCAAAGCGATACTGCTGTTGAGCCGGACTGAAGCTGATACCGATTGCCTGCATCGGAAGTGTTTTTTCCAGTTTTCCTGACAAATTCCAAATTCGCACTGTAGATTTGCCGTCTAAAGTCGTGACAAAATCTCCGTTAGGGCTAAAATTTACGCTTCTGACTAAGCCGTTATGACCGGGAAGTTTTACACTAGATGATATTACTTTGGGCTGTTTTGACAGCGGCAAAATTGCAGCACTGCTGTCTATTCCTGCCGCAGCTAAAAATTTTACATCGGGACTAAAACTGATGCTGGTAACTGAGCCTTTAATTGCTTGAAAACTTGAAATATTTTTCCCTGATAATTTCCAAAATTTAACTGTGCCGTCCTTTCCTGCCGTCGCTAAAAACTTGCCATCCGGGCTAAAGCTTAACATATTAACTGACTGCTGCAAAGCTTTCCATTCAGCAATTTTAGACCCGGAAAAGTTCCAAATCCGAACTCGATCGTCTATGCCTGCGGTTGCTAAAATTTGTCTGTCAGGGCTAAAACTGACGCTGGTAACTGCACCTGCATGAGCTTGCCACTTCACCACTTGCGGAAATGATGATGCTTTTATCTGCTGTTTTTTGCTGATTTTATCGAGAATTATTTGTAATGCTAGCAGCGGCCTTGTAGCTGGATATTGTTCTAAATTTGGTTTATCATTAACCAGGGTTTTTAATTTTTCTCCGGAGGCGATCGCCCTGAGTAAAGCTTCTGATAAAGCTTGGCTGTTGTCGGTTTTTTGAGATACCGCTAATAGCAAAGCATCGCTGCCATTTTGTTCGATTTCAATACTTGCTTGTGCGAGTTTAAAACGCTGGTAAGCGAGAGTTGAAAAGCCGATCGCCCCAACTAACGAGGCTGCCAGTACCGCCGAACCGATGCCGATCCACTGTTGCGCTTTGTGCTTGGCTGCATCAGCTTCCATCAAAGCTGTTTCGGCATCGCGCGCTGCTTTTTGGGTTTCTAGTGTAGCTGCTTGCAGCAGTTGATTTTGGTCGCTGAAAATCATTCTTTGGCTGGCTGTCAAAAACTGGAAATCTTCGTTTCTCAAGCTTTTGTCTGCGGCCCAAACTAATGCTGACTGCAAATCATCCCCGCGCAAAAGTTGGGAATTATCCTCGCAATTTGAATTCAGCCAGACTTTGATAGCTTCGGAGTAAGGCGAGAGTTTTTCTAATTTTTGGACGATTAAGTTTTTGTTAAATACAGCTTGATAAATAGGATTGGAAATTGTTAATTTTTCCCGGCGCTTGACGATTAATCCGGTTAAGCGCAATTCCATTTGTTCGGGACTGCGATCGGGAACAATTTCAACTTGCTGTAATATTTGCTGGTACAAGCCTAGTCTTCTGACAATGCGTTGGTTTTCTTTGAAAAGCCGATCGCGAATTGTGGACAAATGCTCGGGCACATCCTGAGATTCCCAATTCTCCACAATCTTCAAGCGTACTACTTCCTCAACCCATTCTCGCGGATTTTGAATGCGATCTTGCTCTCTCCCTTGACAAGGAGTGTGAATCCAATCTTGCTCCCCCCCTTGACAAGGGGGGGCTGGGGGCGGTGCATTTTCAAACAGAAGTTTGCACAGCTTTTGAGTGAGGAAAGGTTGCCCGCCAGTCCAATACAATACTTCTCTCAAAACTTCCCCAGATTTGTCTGTGAACTCTGCTAACCCCGCTGCTAGCGGTTGCGCTTCTGTTTCGTCAAAACCAGTTAGTTCGATCGCCTTACCGATATTAAAAGGCGTGTTGCTGCTGAGATTTTTGTCGCGGCACAAATCCGTCGGCGATGCTACGCCCAACAGAGCCCACGTCAGGCGATCGAATTCTGGATTGTTGGCGCGCTTGTTGTAGCACGATCGAATTAACGCCAAAAAATCATCGGCTGGAAAATCCAGGGCGAGAATGCTGTCGATTTCGTCAATAAAAATGACAATATTGCTGGAAATGTTCCCTAAAAGTACAGTTTCGATGAATTCGCTCAATCTTTGAACCGGACTTAAAAAATTGCGATCGCGCCACCAAGTCCGCACGTTGACAACATCCGACAGGTTAAAGTTATTTTCCAGAATGCGGAGTAACCCAGCATACCATTGTTCGGGAGTCACGCTGCGGTTGCCAATTTCCGAAATGTCGATCGCAGCACAAGCAATTCCCTCATTTTTCAGCCGTTGAATTGTCCGCACCTGCAAGCTAGACTTGCCCATTTGCCGGGAATTCAAAACATAGCAAAATTCCCCCCCTTTCAATCCGTTGTAGAAGTCGTCATCTGCTTGACGCTTCACATAATTCGGAGAGTTATTGGTGAGACTGCCGCCTACTTGATAGTATGATGGTTGGGGATTTGCGCTCATTACCTAATTTTTTACATAAACTTAGTCTTTAGATTCGTAGGGTGTGTCGCTATCGACAATCCTCAAAGAAAGCTCAACAATCAAATAGCGACGCACCTCACATTTATTTTGTAGTGTTATTTCTAATTTGATTGTACAATAAACTGAACAAATAAACCAATTTATAGGCATGAATGAGTGGAGCGGCCGCCATCACGACAAAGACCAACTAAGAGCAGAAATTTGGTCATCGCTGAAACACAATAACGCATCAATTCGCGATCCGTTCGGTCACATTCCCAATTTTTTAGGAGCCCAAACGGCTGCAGAAAACCTGGCAAACTTACCAATTTGGCAACAAGCAAAAACGATTAAGTGCAATCCAGATTCGCCACAAATTCCGGTGCGATGGCGTGCTTTGCAGGAGGGAAAGCGCCTGTATATGGCAGTACCGCGATTGACGAGCACACGCTGTTTTGTAGAGTTAACTGCTGAGGATTTGCAGAGGCAAAATATATCAATTGCCGAAAGTGCGATCGCCCAAAAAGCACTCGCTTGCGGAAAATTGGTAAGTTTTGCAGAAATGCAGCCAATTGACTTAGCAATAGTCGGTTGCGTAGCCGTGACGCGCCACGGTGGACGCACGGGGAAGGGAGCAGGATTTGCGGATTTGGAACTGGCGATGCTGGCGGAATTTGGATTAGTTAAAAATGATACTCCGATTGTCACAACAGTGCATCCTTTGCAAATTGTCGCAGATTCGCGTTTGCCAATGCAGCCTCACGATTGGGCGCTCAACTGGATTGTAACTTCCGATGAGGTAATTGCAACTAATACAGTTTATCCGCGTCCAACGGGTTTAAATTGGGAAGAATTGCGATCGGAACAGTTAGAAAATATTCCTATTTTACGCAAATTGCAGGGGCGGGTTCAGCGTATGATTTATGAGAAAAGCCAGTAGATGAGTGCAAAACCCGCCCTCCCCATGCAATGTTCATTTGTAAATTTCCATCAAAATTAAGGCAAAAGAGCATCTACAGCGATCGCCCCAATTTCTATCCCTTCAATAATAATCGGTATAACAGCCGATCGCCCGTAAATCAACATTTGCCGGTAATCCGGTTGTTCGGAATCTCCCAAAGGTCGATCGTACACCTCAACCTGTCCTTCCACCAGATTGACAATCCAATAAACCGGAATTCCCGCGCGGGCATAAGTCCGTTTCTTGATAGTGCGATCGCGCTGAAGCGTCGTATCTGATACTTCAATAATCAGGGCAATATCTTCAGCACCCGGATGCCGATCGAGATACTGTCGCGTATCCCCTCGAACAACCACTATATCAGGTTCGGGTTCGCTGTTGGAAAGCGTGATCGGTTCTTGAGAATCGACATACCAACCACGGGGTAAAATATTCTCTAAAGCTGTTCTGACAAGACGAGTTGTGACTCGATGCGGTGGATTTTTGGGCATTTTGAAAACCAGCCA
>JBBSNU010000388.1:0-5388 GCA_038260455.1 Chroococcales cyanobacterium
GGGTTCGGGGGTGCCGCCGGATTTGGAGATGGTAATTACTAGGGTGCTGCTGAGTTTATCTTTGATTTTGTTGAGGATGCGATCGATCCCTGCAGGATCTGTGTTGTCGATAAAATGAATTGCTAGGGGCGGGATGTCTGGGGATAGGGCTTCGGCGACAAATTGGGGGCCGAGGGCTGAACCGCCAATGCCGATCGAGATTATGTCGGTAAATTGCGGAGCAAATGGCGGTTTGATATCGCGGCTTTGAACTTTCTTGACAAATTCTTCGATTTGTGCAATTTCTTCAATTATTTGTTGTTTTAATTCTGCAGTGGGAGCCAAATCGGGGTTTCGGAGCCAGTAGTGACCCACCATGCGGTGTTCGTCGGGATTGGCGATCGCACCTGATTCCAAAGCTGCCATATCTTTGAAAGCTTTGTCAAATTTGGGTTTTATTGTGGCGACGAAAGCGTCGTCGAATCCCATGCGACTGATATCGAGGTAAAGTCCCAATCCAGAGTGATAGTAAAGCCAGTCTTGATAGCGTTGCCAGAGTGCTGTGGCATCCATAGGAATTCTCTACAATTTTTTTAATGTTCGATCGGCGTCGTCAGGAATCCACCAATTGTAGTTTAAAACGATCTGATGTACGGCTTTTGCAGAATCCCAATAAATTTAAGCATTAGTCGTCTGAAGGCAGCCGGAACAGAAGGCAGTCAGAGCATTCGGCAGAATTAAACAATAAAAATATGACTTGGGCAACAGTCTTAGTAGGTAGATCCCTCATTAATGGTCACACCCCATAGATAGATCGAAGCGGCACAGAGATTTAACTGTGGTCGGCGTTGGCGTTTGGGCCCTGGTTTCACAATATTCAAATTCGGGCGATCGGGATGTGTAAAATAGGCATTGCGGTCAGGTTAAATATACTTTTAGCTGCCACTCAATAATCGGCTAAAAATATAATTAATAACTGTCAAGTATCAGAAGTGTAGTATAATATACAGATATTAAAATTAAAGTGCGATCGACTATGCTTACTTTATCTCCAGAATTAAAAGAAAGATTAGCAACTCCGCTCAAAATCGGCGATTTTGAAGTTAAAAGTCGCGTCCTGCAATCACCCTTATCCGGCGTTACCGATTTGGTATTTCGCCGCCTAGTGCGCCGCTATGCGCCGGATTCGATGATGTACACGGAAATGGTGAACGCTACGGGTTTGCACTACGTGAAGCAACTGCCGAGAATTATGGAAGTTGACCCGAACGAGCGCCCGATTAGCATTCAATTGTTTGACTGCCGCCCGGATTTCTTGGCAGAAGCGGCCCAGAAAGCAGTGGCAGAAGGAGCGGATACTGTTGATATTAATATGGGCTGTCCGGTCAATAAAATTACTAAAAACGGTGGTGGTTCTTCGTTGCTGCGAGATCCCGAAAATGCCGAGGCAATTGTGCGGGCGGTTGTGGAAGCTGTAGATGTTCCTGTGACAGTTAAAACTCGCATCGGTTGGAGTGACAAAGAAATCAATATTTTGGACTTTGCGAAGCGGATGGAGGATGCGGGAGCAAAAATGATTACTATCCACGGGCGCACTCGATCGCAAGGTTACACTGGCCCGGCAAAATGGGAGTGGATTCGTCGCGTTAAGGAAGTTTTATCGATTCCCGTGATTGGTAACGGAGACATTTTTTCAGTGGAAGCAGCGATGCGGTGTCTGGAAGAAACCGGCGCTGATGGAGTGATGTGCTCGCGGGGAACTTTGGGTTATCCATTCATGGTGGGAGAAGTTGATTATTTCTTGAAAACTGGTGTGGAAAAGATACCTCCGACACCAATTGAACTCCTGGAATGTGCTAAGGAACATCTACGGGGTTTGTGGGAATATAAAGGTGAAAGTGGTGTCTGTCAAGCGCGCAAGCACTTAACCTGGTATGCTAAAGGATTCCCCGGTGCTGCGGAATTACGGGGTGTGTTGGCTGTGGTAGAAACGGTTGAGCAAGGTTGCACTTTGCTCGATCGCGCGATCGATCAATTGCCGGCATAAACCCTATCCACAGGTGTCAACCAGCGGGTTACAGAAACAAAACCCGACGCAAGCGGGCTTAGATTTAAGACACAGCTAGAAATTTGTGTGTGGGGAAAGTATGGATTCATTAAAAGGGCGAGATTTATTAAGTCTGGCAGATTTAAGTATTGACGAATTAAATTATTTGCTGGATCTAGCAGCCAGTTTAAAATCGGGAATGGTCAAGCTGAAACGCAATAAAGTTCTCGGCTTGTTATTTTCTAAAGCTTCAACCCGAACGCGGGTGAGTTTTACGGTGGCAATGTACAAATTGGGAGGGCAAGTTGTTGACCTCAATCCGAACGTTACGCAAGTCAGCCGCGGCGAACCCTTGGTAGATACAGCCAGGGTTTTAGACAGATATTTGGATGTTTTGGCAATTCGGACTTTCGATCAAAAGGATTTAGCAACATTTGCCAATTATGCAAAAATTCCTGTAATTAATGCGCTGACAGATGACGAACACCCATGTCAAGTGTTGGCTGATTTAATGACAGTTAAAGAGTGTTTTGGCAGGCTGGAAGGAGTGACCTTAACTTATTTTGGCGACGGTAACAACATGGCAAATTCGCTGATGTTGGGCTGTGCTATGGCGGGAATGAATGTCAGAATTGCTTGTCCTGAAGATTTTCCTCCTAATCCTGAAATTGTGGCAAAGGCTAAGGCAATTGCTAATGGAAAAACAGAAGTTACTGTGACTTCTGATGCGGAAGCGGCTGCTAAGAAGGCTCAAGTAATTTATACTGATGTTTGGGCGAGTATGGGACAGGAAGAGGAAGCTAAAATCAGGATTCCTTTGTTTGAGCCTTATCAGGTAAATGAGCGATTGCTGGAGTTTGCCGATCGCAATGCAATTGTACTGCACTGTTTGCCGGCACACCGGGATGAAGAGATTACGGATGCGGTGATTGAAGGTTCGCGATCGCGCGTTTGGGATCAAGCTGAAAATCGGATGCACGCTCAGCAAGCTTTGCTGGCGGGGATTCTGGAAAGCGATTAGGAATAGAGAAGGGAAGAGAAGAATCGGCGGTTGAAACCGCGTCTACATAAACGAAGTCCGCCTGCGCGGACTGAAGAGTTAAAAAAAAGCCAATTATCTCTATCTTTCTCTCTTCTCTTTCTCTGCGCCCTCTGCGCCCTCTGCGGTTAAAAAAAATCTAATTCAAAAATGAATAGAATTGAGACAGAAGACTCGGCGGTTGAAACCGCGTCTACACAGACAAAACCCGGATGGTGCGCGGGTTGAAGAAAAGATGACAATTTAGGCGGTAAGGTGGGCAGCGCCCACCCTACAGACTAATTAAGAGGCTCCGAAATTCACTTTTGTGACTCCGCCAGCGACAACATTAACTGTTTGTTGAATTTGACTTCCGTCAACTTTCAACTGATAAGAACCGGGCGAAAGCTCGATCGCCCCAAACCATCCTTTACCATCGGCGCGCAGTTGGCGTACCTTGCTATTAGCATCGATCGCCTGCAATGTCAAACTCGCACCGTCGCAAGTTCTATCGCACTGTTGCAAATTTCCGGCGATCGCCCCAGCAGTAGGCCGCGACTTCCAAGGCATATCGGGAACCGCTGCTGGCATTGCCCACACCGGCTGAGTTTCAACGGTTCTGCCCGTAGCGCCGTCAACGTATTGACTCGGCTGCGAGAGGGCGGTGTAAAATAGATCGTTGCTTTTCGGCAGGTATTTCCAAGGCTGGCGGGGTAAATCTCTGCTGCTGCCGCCCGATCGCAGTTCGACGTTGGTGTACACGTTGCTGCTAGCGTAGGAATACAGGACAGTACCCGCAAGGTGATTCCCAAGCGCTGAGGGGGCTTCGGCGCGGCGAACTTGCGAAAGGGTGTCTTCGATGTAATTGAGGTAATTGCCGGGGCCGATCGCAATTTGGCGGTTGTACTGGTGGTTTTTGGCGTACTCGATCCAATTGTCGTAAGCTAATTTTTGCGATCGCTTGTATTCGCGCTGGTAAGTCATCGGCATCGCCATGTCGAGAATACCTTCTTCTAGCCAAGCGCGCCAATCTTGCAAGACTTCTTTGTACGGTTGCGTTTGCATCCAGTCGCGATCGTTTTTCGGGCCGTCTCCCCAGGCGATGGTGGCGGCGGTAATTTTCACGCGCGGTTTAATCGCCATCGCTTCTACATAAAGCTTTCGCACTAAATTTGTCACCTGATCGCGCCGCCACTGAGTCCACAGCGGATCTGTGGGTGCGGGTTTGCCCGATCGACCGTTTTGCTGGTTGAAACGGGCGATCGAAGTAGGATTGTAGCCCCAATTCGGCGCGCCATAGCGCACGTAATCTAGCTGTACGCCGTCCACATCGTAGCGCTTCAGCAAGTCCAAATACACGGAAACAGTATAATCTAAAGCGTCTGGATGGCCGGGATCGAGGAAACCTTTAACTTCACCACTCGAAGTCAGCATCGCCCAATTATCCCTACCAGAGGCACTAGGCCCGTGTTTTTGCCAAACGTGACCGGCGGGAAGCTTGCCGCCAGAAACCACCGGCAGCGTCACCATCCAAGCGTGGACTTCAATGCCTGCGGCGTGGGCTTTGTCAATCAAATCTTGGAGGGGATCGAAACCGGCCGGAACGTTAGAATCGGTGGTGCGGGGTTCGATCGTACTGGTGTAAAAAGCATCGCCACGGCGGCGGACTTGGGCCACGATCGCGTTAGCATTGGCCCGCTGTGCGTCTGCAATCAACTTGGTGACTTCTTGAGGCGTTTTGAAACCTGGATTGAATGCGTCCACCCAGAAGGCTCGAAATTCGGCGGTTTGCGGGGGGAGTGTGGCGTTAGCCCGGTTTGGGAGGTTTGAGAACCAGCCGGGAATCAGCAGAAAACTAATTGTTAAGCCGATCAGGAACAGGCTTGACAAAAAGAATGTTTTAGTCTTTCGCATGAGAAGTGTGTGAGAGAGCGTTTAAATGTCATTTACCACAAATTTGGGTAAAAGCCCCGTCTTTCAAGACGGCTTTAATTCTAGCTCGGGCAACCTAGCAACCATGCTTCGGATTAGCTCCGAGCGAGTCATCCCCCGGCGCTCTGCCTCCGAGTCTAGCTGTAAAACTTCATAAGCTGTCATGCGAATATCAATTCTTTTTGTTTTCATTTTGTCCGGTCAAATGGCAACACATATAGTATAATAGACAAAGGAGGAAAACACATGAAAGCTAGATACCAGTATCGATTCTACCGGCGTTGCTGAACAATGGTATGATGAAGTTGTCCTCCGAACGTCAAAAATAACACACATTTAAAATAAATATTATGCAATGCCCTGAATGCAAATCAACTCATATCAATAAAAATGGTCATAAAAAAGGCAAACA
>JBBSNU010000389.1:0-5357 GCA_038260455.1 Chroococcales cyanobacterium
TAAGCACAAGACGGCAAACGTCCCAGCCAAGTAGAAGAATTCAAAGGCAATTCCGTTTTCAGGTCATCTACCGGCTCAGTCAGTTCACCGTCAAACTCTGGGTGCATATACAGCACGGGCAGCGTCCAAGCCGGTTGATTAAACTTGTAAAGCGTCAGTAGCTGCTGTCTGGCGACGGCGACGGCCCGATCGACCGACATCCGCCCGGCCAAAGCTCGAGCAAAAGTTTCGATAAAACTCAGGGCCTCGCGATCGGCGATCGAGTCTCGCATCCCCAACACCGCCGGCACCCCGTGATGGATCAGTACCTCAGCCAAACTGCTGCGGGCGATCGCCTGTTGCTGGCCGTTATTTGAGTGCAGCCTCTCCACCGCCGGCTGAGCTCCCCAGCAGGCATTAAACACCGCCAGAGTCACGCGACACCGAACTAAAACCTGAGCCAGTTCAGTACCGTTCATCGTCGTGTCCGGCGCCAAAAACAGCAAGCCGCCGTCAGGCCCCGGTATCCCGTGGCCGGAGTAGAACAGAATGTTATAAGCTTGCGTTTCCAGCCGAGAAATTAGTTCTGCCGGAGTAGGTTCGATCAAAGTATCGACGCGAGTCGGAACGCTGATGTCGAAATATTTGTCGCTGTCGTCAGTTTGAAAAGCACTTTCGAGAACCCTAGCGAGGGCGAGTGCTTCTGCTTCCAACTGCAAATGACGGTTATTGCTCGTAGAAAATTCAGAATTAGCACCGCGGCCTGGTTCTGCTTGTCCCAAAACTAGCAAAATGTTCAGCGACTCAGCAGGACGCAGGGGCGGCAAAGGCTCAACATTGCTGGTAGTGCGGCTGAAAAGCAATTGCTGCGACAGAGAAATTGCCGGTTGACCGGCTTGAGGCTGCATAATTTCCCAAGGCAAAGCAATTAAATAGGGTTCGCGCAAATCTATCCGCACTCGCAGCGGTAGATTTTGCCCGATCGCAATACCTTTACTTTCCTGCAGACTGCCCTGAATCGGCCCTTCAAACAGCCACTGCCAGAGATTAATCCCCAACTGCTGCATCAGGCGGCTGCTGTAGCTTGCAGGTGGCTGTGGCTGGTTTTGCTCACCCCTCTCCAATAACCCCCCTTGACCGAGGCTCAAAGGCACAGGGGGCATGGGTGAAAGTGACTGTAGCGACTTAGGGGTTAGTTTTTCAGTTTCTGCCAGTATATTCTGGTTGTTTTCCGGCGAGACGAAACTGCCATCAGGATTTAGGGGCAATTCGTGAATTGTCCCGGAGGGCGAAAACATTTCCTGCCAAGCTTTCCAGGATTGGGACAGGGTATGCGGCCACATACAGTCATGGTGAACGTACCCGCTCGGATATGGAGCTTGTAGAACCCAAGTGGCAAAATGGTTTGCCCCAGCGGTTCTCAGGCGAGCGATCGCTATACTGAGGCAAGGACTTTCAGGGCGCGCCATTCACAACTACCAACTTGCTGATATAGAGGTCGATCGACTTTAACTATTCGTAGTTTATCGGGTTTGGGGTGCGATCGAGCGCGAGAGATTGCTTTCGGAGTTTTTACTTTTACCTGCCGCCCAAAAATTTCTCTAACTTTGGTACATCCACCCAAGTTCCCGTAGCATTTGACTCCTGAGTCAAATCCATCAACAACTGCGAGTAAACCCCTTCTTTGAGCGACGGTATCAAAGATTTCCCCGCATCTATTGCTTCTACCCACCTATCCACTACTCGAATAAACGGTGCAATTCTCCCGTCTGGATAAACTTGAGGAAACTCCAATCTTTGAGGAATCTTAATTTCAGCTAAAGGTTCTCCAGCTTGGGAACCCCACAAACGAAATCCGTGGACGTAATCCTGCTGATTGTCGCTTCCCAACACCAAAGTACCCTTACTCCCATAAATTTCGACCCAATGTCCCCGCCCTTGATAAGTAACGGAACTCAAACAAACTTGACAAGGCGTTCCCCCGGCCAATTCCAACATCAACGTGCAAGAATCATCGGCATCAACAGGTTTTAAATTTCCCGAATCGTTCGGATCTGGCCGCGCCGAAATTCCTGTAATCAATTGCCCCGAAAGCCTCTGCACGGGGCCGAACAGCCAGCTAAGATAATCAAAAACGTGGGAACCTGTCGCCCCCAAAACTCCGCCGCCTCGCTCTTTTTGCGCGTACCAATTCCAAGGGCGAGCAGCATCAGCGCGCCCCGATACCAACCAATCAATCTTAATTAAACGGTTTTCTCCTACATATCCTGCTGCTAATAATTCTGCTAGCATTTGCCATGCGGGGATGAACCGAAATTCAAAATCCATTGTGGCAATTGCTCTCGAACCACTGTTGTTAAAATTAGTTTGAGATTCGCTGTTTGCTAATCGGTAAAGTTCCCGGGCTTCATAAGCTGTTAGGGCTGTCGGTTTTTCTAATAATAAATGTTTGCCTGCTTGCAAGACAGTTTTTGCCATTTCATAATGCAAAAATGGCGGGGTGGAAATGCTGACGCCGGCTACTTCTGGGATGGCGACTATATCTGCGATCGAGTTGCAAGCATAGGGGATGTTGTGGGTGCTGGCGATCGCCTGAGCTTTGTCTAAATTCCGGTGATAAACACCCACAACCTCTGTCCGGTGGTGTGCCTGGAATCCGGGAAGGTGCACTTTTTGACCGAAACCTGTACCGACTATTGCAACGCCAATTTTTGACATGATTTAATGGGGATTGGGGATTAATTCTTTGATTGAGAGGTCAACCGCTGATTAACGCTGATTAACGCTGATTATTTTAAGATAGGAAAGCGATTGAGTGCAATGTTGTCGGCTCTTAGGAACGAAAATTTAATAAATTAAACCTCTGCCACACTCCTCTGTTTCCAGCGATCGGCAAGGAAAAGAGAGGCAGAGCCTCGCCTATCTGCATTACTTTCGCAGAGCCTGGTAACGAGTAAACCCATAGATGAATTTATGACAATATTGTTGAATCAACCGGGTTTTTGTAGTTTTGTTAAAAAAAATTCATAAAATAGTAACTATTACCTATTGATTTTTCGGGATTATCGGGATATATTATTAGATAATGGGAGTGGTGACTTAAATTTAAATTTTGTCACCACTCCCATTATCTAATAATACCTCTAAAAATCCTCAAAGTCAAGCTTTTTACCCTAAAAAAAAAGGCGATTTTTTTAAATCCTGCCAAAAAATATTTAGCAGTAGATGAGTATTTCTCCGTTGTGCGATCCTAACTTCTGGTGCTTGCCTGGGAGACTGTCCATTCAATGACTTGTTTGCCCAAATTAACGCCGTCAAGCAAGTCAATTTCTCTGATCCCTGTAGGGCTGGTGACATTAACTTCGGTAAGATAACCGCCAATGATATCAATGCCGACAAAGTACAGTCCGTCCCGTTGCAGCACCGGTGCTAACTCAGCGCAAATTTGATATTCGCGATCGGTAATTTCTGTTTTTGCGACTCGGCCGCCGACGGCCATGTTGCCGCGAAATTCGTTGCCGGTGGGAATGCGGTTGACAGCGCCGATGGGCTTGCCGTTTAAGAGGATGATTCGTTTATCTCCGTCTTTTGCTTCGGGCAAATATGTCTGAATCATCACTGGGATTTGGCCTTGTTGAGTGCTGATTTCGACTAGGGAGTTGAGATTGCGATCGCCCGCCTCCAAGAACAAAATTCCCTCGCCAGCTTTCCCTCCTAATGGTTTAAGAATTGCGGCACTTTTTTTGTCAACAAATTGCCTAATTACCCGCTTGTTTTGAGAAACAATTGTTTCGGGGATCGATCCCTCAAATTGCAAAGCATACATCTTTTCATTGGCTGCCCGCAATCCTTTGGGGCTGTTAACTACTAAAGTTTTAGCGGGATCGATGCCGTCTAGAAGGTAAGTAGCGTAAAGGTAAGGAATGTTGACAGGGGGATCTGTCCGCATAAATACTGCGTCCATTGCTTCGAGAGGCCCGAAAGTAGGCTGTTCTACTTCGTACCACACCTGAGCGGCTTCCCAGCGTCCCTCTACGATTTTTACACTGGTTAGCGCTACCCGGTTGAGGGTTGCCCAGGTTTTGCCGTCGATGACGCTTAATTCGTTGGCTTGAGTCGCCCAAACTTCGTGACCCAACTCTTGAGCGGCTTCCATCAACGCTACGCTGGTATCGTGTCCTGGAATTAGTCGCGCGAGGGGATCGATGATGAATGCAAATTTCATTGTTGAGTTGGCACTTATGAATTGGTTAGAGGAAAATTTGGCAAGCGATCGACTAATGTTTATTTTGCCAGCAGCGGGTCGAGTTGGCCGCGAGCATCGAGTGCGTGGAGTTCGTCGCAGCCGCCTATGTGTTGGTCGTTAATGAATATTTGGGGCAGGGTGCGACCTCCGTTGGCTCGATCGCTCATTTTATCCCGTGCTGCTGCATCTGAGTCGATCGCGTACTCTGTAAAATCTACCCCTTTTCGCTTCAGGAGTGCTTTGGCACGAATGCAAAACGGGCAGGTTCTCCAAGTGTAAATTTCTACTTTAGGGGTCATCGGGCGCTCAAACAATAACAATATTTTTTTATTGTAATCTTAACCAATCTTATTTTTATTTTTATATAGTTGCAGCCAGCGATCTGTAATGTTATTATTTATACAATTTTTTTTAAATTCGCCTAAAAACGCCAAAATATCCGCCCTTCTTGAAACGGAGAGATTTTGAAAATTAGCAGCACGATCGATCGGCCTATCGTGACTGACCGACCTGCTTGTTTCGTTTTCTGCCGGAACAGATGATTCCTGCGCCTGTAACTAGGAGTGCTATCACAGTACCCGGTTCTGGGATAGATGTTGCTCTCTGCGGGGTGTTGTTGGTGTATATGTTGGTAAAGTTCAGCGAGGGTGTCGGTATGGGTGTTGGCACTGGCGCGAGCGGGTTTGTGATGACCGCAGGTGGTTCGGCTGCGGGCAATTGCGGTACCGGGTCTGGTATTGCCGGCGGTGCGACTGTCGGCAGCGGCGCTACGGACTCTACTACCGGCAATTGCGGTACTGGGTCTGGTGTTGCAGGCGGTGCGACTGTCGGCAATTCCGGTTCCGGTTCTGGTTCTGGTGCGGTTGGTGCTGGTGTCCCAGAGCGCAGGGATTTTATGGATGAATTTGATGGTGGTTTCGGGCTTGGGGAATTGTCGGGCGCGCAGGCGCTTGAAAAGTTTCCCGGCCCGCACACATCGATCGCTGCACCAGCCGGAGGGGCTGCAGCTAAATAGAAGAACCCTGTTGCCATTGTGGCAGAGAGTCCGATTGCTAGTTTTGCCAGTGGCGTACACATAACTATTTAGTTAAAAAGTGGTAAAATCGGAAATTAGAAATAGTGCTAGAGATGA
>JBBSNU010000390.1:0-5350 GCA_038260455.1 Chroococcales cyanobacterium
ACTTGAAAAACGAAAGGGTATTGTATGGAACTTAAAGATTTTCTGGCTTTGCTGCATCCGATTTTAGCTGTAGCGATCGTTTTTCCGATGCTTGGTGTGGTGCTGAATATGGCTTGGCAAACGATGCAGCGCCGCAAGCAAATTGCATCCGGGGACAAGAGCAAAATTCCTCCTGCTGTCGGTTCAGAACACCTGAAAGCAGGTCGAATTCTGTCTGGTTCGGTGGTAGGAGTGACGTTGTTGGGTTTAGGTTACGCGATTTTTGAGCATATTTTGAGCGAACAGGTTTGGAGCAAAAACTGGTTTCAGGTTGTTTTCATTGTGCTGATGTTTGTGGCGACTATTGCTTCTTTGGTCATGTTGTATCGATCGACACCGGCGTTATGGCGCGGCATATTTGCGACTTTGACTGGTGCTGGTTTGGTGATTCTTGGCGCTCAAGATGGCGTTTATCGTCGCACCGATGAATGGTATTGGTCTCACTACTACATTGGGATCGCTGCTGCGCTGCTGATGGTGTTTTCGCTGGCGATTGTTGAAGATATTTACAAAGATCGATCGAACCGCTGGCGCACTGTCCATGTCATCTTGAATTCGATCGCTGTGCTGCTGTTTCTGGGACAGGGAATGACTGGAACCAGGGATTTGCTAGAAATTCCTCTAAGCTGGCAGAAACCCTATATTTATAGCTGTGACTTCCCCAATAAGACTTGCCCCAAACCGTGAGGGGGAGCATTGGGAGCATTTCAAGCTTTGTAATACCATTTTTCCAAAATCGTGCAAAGCTGTAATCTTTGGGTGTGTCGCCAGCGCCAGCCCTCGCATTTAATTGACTTTACCTCCGGCGACGCACCTTACACATTCGGCGCAAGAAACAAACTGAACAATTATATTGTAGCAATGATTTTTCTGGCTTACTTGCTAAAGCTATTGACATTTTTTACAATATATGATTGAGTCTCAAGCCTGGAATTGGGGAAAAAAATATTTACAAATCTTAAGTTTTAGTTAAATTGAGTATTATAATTGTCATAACTTTCAATTAAGTATTTATTCTCACTAATCATGATAGCGGATCAATTTCCTTGGCTAACCGCGATAGTCATCCTACCTCTGCTCGCTGCCCTCGCCATCCCTTTTTTGCCCGATACTGACGGCAAAACTCTGCGCTGGTATGCTCTGGGTGTAGGTATTGCAGACTTTGTATTAATGTGCTGGGTGTTTTGGACTCATTACGATCCGAGCATCTCTACTTTCCAAATCGTCGAGAAATATTCCTGGATACCTTCTTTAGGCCTCAACTGGTCTGTTTCGGTTGACGGGCTGTCGGTTCCGCTGGTGTTGTTGGCGGGATTGGTGACGACGCTATCTATTTTTGCTGCATGGGAGGTCGATCGCAAGCCGCGATTGTTCTACTTCCTAATGCTGGTGATGTATTCGGCACAAATCGGAGTATTTGTCGCCCAAGACATCATGCTGCTGTTCATTGTTTGGGAATTAGAACTAATTCCGGTGTACCTGCTAATCTCGATTTGGGGCGGACAAAACCGCCGCTACGCAGCTACCAAATTCTTGATTTACACCGCCGGCGCTTCCATCTTTATTTTGATAGCTGCCTTAGCAATGGGATTTTACGGCGGAGGAAACGTTACCTTCGACATGGTAGAACTCGGCTTGAAGGACTACCCGCTGGGTTTAGAAATCCTGCTTTATGGCGGATTGTTCATTGCCTTCGGCGTGAAACTCGCTATTTTCCCCTTTCACACATGGCTACCTGACGCCCACGGCGAAGCATCTTCTCCCGTGTCGATGATTCTGGCGGGCGTGTTGCTGAAAATGGGCGGCTACGGACTAATCCGCCTGAATTTGGAACTTCTTCCGAAAGCACACATTTACTTTGCACCGATTATGGCGGTGCTGGGTGTTGTTAACATTATCTACGGCGCGCTTAATTCCTTCGGCCAAACGAATATGAAGCGCCGCCTTGCGAATTCGTCGATTTCTCACATGGGATTCGTGTTGTTGGGTATTGCTTCCTTCACGGATTTGGGAATCAACGGGGCGCTGCTGCAAATGATTTCCCACGGTTTGATCGCCTCAGTATTATTTTTCCTGGCTGGCGTTACCTACGATCGCACCCATACAATGGTGATGGACGAGATGGGCGAGATTGGGAAAGTGATGCCGAAAGTGTTTGCCTTGTTTACCGCAGGCGCAATGGCTTCTTTGGCACTTCCCGGTATGAGCGGTTTTGCTAGCGAATTGTCAGTGTTTGTGGGCGTTGCAACTAGCGATGTTTACGGCACTTCTTTCCGCGCGGCGATCGTGTTCTTGGCCGGGGTGGGAGTGATTTTGACACCGATTTATTTGCTCTCGATGCTACGCCAGCTATTTTACAACTGTGGCACATTAGCGGCTTGTGACCTTGAGGATCTAAATTTGCAGAATCAGCGAGAGAATCTGGATGAAGCGGTTTGTTTCGGTAATAGTTGTATTTTGCCTGGTGATGCACAGTTTATTGATGCTAAACCTCGGGAAGTGGCGATCGCATTTTGCTTTTTGATACCGATTGTGGGAATTGGTTTTTATCCGAATATGGCGATGCAAGTTTACGACGCGACGACTGTGGCGGTAAACGCCGAAGTCCGTCAATCTTACAGCCTAATTGTTCAAGAAAATCCTCAGATTTATGCGAAGGGATTTTTGACACCCAAAATTGCACAGACTCCAACAGCGCCTGCTTTGGGCAAAATTACCGGATCTGAATCTGCATCGACTTTCGGTATTGTCAAATAATTTTATCGAATTTTGTTTTTGTTGAAAATTGGGCGATCGCTTTTTTTGAAAGGGCGATCGTTTTTTTGTAGAGGGAAGAAGGAAGAGGGAAGAAGAAATCGTAGGGTGCGTCGCCATCGAAAATTTATCAAGAAAAATCGACAATCTCATAGCGACGCACCTTAGACTTCTTGCACTCATTCACTTTCCAATCAGGAATGCACTGCGTTTATCTGTGTTTATTTGCTTGACATCTGCGGTTGACCGGCTCTATCAAAGATTTACCCAAGAAGTCTCTTATACCAATTTCATAAAGTAGCGCTAGATATTACCCCCCCAACCCCCCCGCGAGTTCGGGGGGGGCTAAGACTTCATCCATAGCATATCTTTAGAAAAATGGTATTATAGCATTTATAAAAACTATTGCTACAAAACAATTTTTTCGATTGTTTTCTCAACTATCGTGTAAGGTGCGTCGCTGTCAGATTATCGATTTAATTTAGGGATTTTTTATGGCGACACACCCTACAAATAATATTGCACTATTTTTAATAATTGCTATAATTGACCACTCATCTACTTAGCGCTGAAATTCCAAAATAATCTGCGCTAGATTTTCCTTAGCATATCCCACCTCAAGCATCGATTTATCCTCCAAATTCGAGACAACTTTCGTCAGGATATTTAGCGGTTCTTCAAAGCCTGTAGTTTTCATAAACAACACTTGTAGCCGATTTTTAACTAATTCTAAAATCGAGCTACAGCGAGATTCTTCACCTGCTTTTTGTTCAGCAATACTGCTAAAATTGTTAGTTTTAAACAGCCGCATTCTTTCTATTCCTTGCGTTTTAACTGTCTCCAAAACCTCCACTCGAATCTGCTCGACCAATCTTTCGCTTACGTATTTCACAATTAAAGGCTGAAGCCTAAAAACAGTTTCTCCGCCCTCAATAATTTTTTCAATCAGCAAGCGACGGCTCAGAGAATCGAGATTTTTTACCAACTCAGAAAGCGAGGAATTGACTAACATTTTTTCTCGCAAAGTCGTCAGGGAAATCGGACTTTGTGCAATAGCCAGCCAGCAGGCTATCTCTTGTTCTGAATTCGACATTCGATCGAACTGCTGCGCGAGCAAATTGCTGATGTGTTCTTCAACAAATAACGTTGTAGCCTCCAAAAACTTGACAACATTCCCCTCGAAAAAATCGTGAATTGTGGTTGCAACAATCTTTAATGCTAACAAATTTCCTCCGTAGCGGGCTAACAAGATTTCCCACTCTCTCTCACTAGCTGACAAGCCTTTTTCTAGGAAAATTTCTCGGGCTATTTCTGAGGAAATAGCGGGTTTGAAAGACCGCACTTTTTCTCCCGCCAGCAAAGCTAGTTCTGTAGGTTCTTCGGCACTAACTAGGACAAAACAGCTATGGTGATTGACTTGGCCGAGGCGCACAATTAAATCTCGATAGCCTTCGCAGCTTTCGCGGTAGTGTCCCGCTAGTTCTTCGGGTTTGAGCACTGCTTCAAAATCGTCTACAATTAGCAGACAGCGCTGTTTTCGCAGATGCTCGATTAAGCGCGAAATTTTGTCGTTGAGGTCGATCCTCTTCGAGGGCTCCGCTAACGGCACATCGGGCTTTTGTTGGTTATAAAAAAGTTGAATTAAGCTGTCTAGAAATTCGGATGGTGTTGGTGTCGATCGCAGCGATCGCCAAATCACAAAATCAAACTCATCCTGTATCTGTTTTGCCAACTGCACCGACAGAGTTGTTTTGCCGCTACCGGCCAAACCCAGCAGCGCTACCAAGCGACAATTATCCGATACGATCGACTGTTTTAGGGCAGTTAATTCTTCACTCCGTCCGTAAAAAACCGCAACATCCGGTGCTTGGCCCCAATTTTCCTGTCTGCGCCCGTTAGCGTTAGCGAAGCGATCCGAAGGAAAGCCCGCCCCTACGGGAGGCTCATCAACGGAGAGGATCGGCATTTTGAAAAAAGATCCTTTACCTCCGGGACTAAAATCGCTTGCTCCCTGCTCTGCGTGGTATGAAAACAGCAACTGATGTCTCAATTCCGACAACTTTCCCGGGCCGTTCCCTCCAATCTGAAACTTTTTGTAAACTTCGCCTAGTCTTTTGCGAACGGCGATGTCGCTAATGCCGAGCTTTTTGGCGATCGTAGCCGTAGATTGACCGTCAAGAGCCATAAACAAGGTTTTTAACTCGGCATCTGTGACACCAAGCTGTTTGGCGATATTTTGCACAAAGTTTTGAGGAATCGGAGTAGTCAAGGTAGGAATCTCGCCTGTACTAAAAATCTATCTTCTATTATATTCTTTGAGTTCTCGCGGGCGAACAATTGCATCGGTTAACGTTCAGTTTGCTTGTCTGTTTTTCGGGCAATTTGAGATATTTCTACCCAAATTCTAGGTTTTGATATCAGTTGAAAAAACAATGCAACTGTAGGCAACCTCCCAACCCTGATGCAATCACGAATATTATGGGGAGCATCTCAGTGTTGCATTTATAGTGTGAGCTGTCGCCCGCGAGGGGGGGTTTAAAATGCCGCGCCGCCGCCC
>JBBSNU010000391.1:0-5345 GCA_038260455.1 Chroococcales cyanobacterium
ACGCCCGTCCGTCTTTGCATTTCTTGACACAGTTTGTAGCCAGTAGTATCGGGTAAATTTACATCTAGAACTACTAAGTCAGGATTGAGTTGCTCAAATAATTCCAGACCAGTCTGACCGTCCTCGCCAGACTCAACTTGATAACCTTGCTGGCTTAAAAAACGGTGAATTAAATTTCGGATTGCCGGGTCGTCATCAACCACAAGGATTTTTACAGGGGCCATGACCACAACTTTAATTGAAGAATTAGGCAAGAATATTCAGCCATAATAATAGAAAACTGGATACAAATTTCCAAAAAATTGAGTTTTTAAGAGTTAGAGCCATATTTATAACCTACGCAAAATTTCTGGCAATAAATCTCCGGGAACTTTGGATAAGGCTAAATTTTGACCTGGCAACCCACATTCGCTATAGAAAGCTCTAATCGTTTTAACAATATAGCTCAATGCTGTTTGCCGGCAATCATCAGCGGCTTGGGAGTTGGTCGGGGATTGCAGGTTGAGTTTATCTCCATATATTAACCCTTTGTCGTTGAGATGCTGTCCCCATTCCGCGCACACTTGCAACTGGTGGTGCAGTGCTGCTTCTAGATGGCTGGTTTGTGCGGCTTTGTTGAGGGCGAAATCTGGGGCTGTGGCTAGTTGATAGTGGGCTAGTCCGAGATTGTTGCGGGCGGCAAGAGTGTCAAAGGTGAGTTGGGATCGATCGAGCTCTCCGGCGATATCCAAGGCTGCTTCGTAGGCGGCAATCGCCTGCTGCAATGATTCCGTGCGGGCTTGTTTCTGCTGGAACTGGTTCGCCAAATGCCAGTAAGCCGTAGCGAGATTGTTGTAAGTGGCGGCTGCGGCTGCCGGTACCAATTCTCGGGTGCGGTATTTCAAGGCTTCGCGGTAGGCCTCAATCGCCCTGACTAATAAAAGTTCTGAGGGTTCGTGCTGGGCGAGGTTCCAGCAGGCGGTACCGAGGTTGTTTTGCACTCCGGCATAGTTGAGGGGTTCTCGTTCGGGACTGTAGCAGGAGAGGGCTTGGGTGTAAGCTGCGATCGCGCTTTTGAGATATGCGATCGGCTCACCGTCTTGGGCTAAATTCCAGTATGCTGTCGCCAAATTATTCTGAGCTGCAGCGTACTGAGAAGGCTCCGTCGCGGGGTCTAGATCCAGCAGCGCTTGTTGGTAAGCTGCAACTGCTTGCTGCAAGTTCTGTGTCTTGTCTTGATAGCGCGCTAAATCTGCTGAGGCGATGCCCAAATTTTTGTTTAATCTCACGCGGGTTTGAGGTGCGCTCTCGGCATCTGTGCGGTTCAAACCTTCAATGTAGAGGGCGATGCTGCGTTCGAGGCAGGATACCGGATCGGGGACTTCCACACCGTTGCTGCGATCGCGCGACAGCATCCAGTAAAAAGTGCCGAGATCGTTGAGCAAATCGTCCATCGGCGGTAAACTGTTTGACTCCTCGGCGTACTGAGTTAAATTTTGTGTCAATTGGGCGATCAGCCGCGCGCATTCCTCACTTGGTGGTTGATTTTGCTGCGAGCTCGCGTCGAGTTCGAGGTATGCAATCACTTGCTCGATCGCGCGAATGGCGATTGTCAAGTTTTGTGGCGAAGACTCTCCGCCCAGAATCCGCTCGCGGTAGTAACTCCCCAAACTGTGATAAGCCAAAGCCAAGGCTTCGGAACAGCACTGATGTTCTTGCAGCAATTCGATGTATTGCAAAGTTTGCAGCGGCAGAAAATTGTCCTCCGATGCGGCATCACCCTCTGCTTCCAACTCATCATCCGAGGCCGTGGCTAGCACCAAATCTGCCAGTTCGACAGATTTAGCATCTGGCGCTGGGGATGATGCGGAATCGGGAATTGAGGATTGTGCGGACTCTTGCGATCTTAAAAGTTGGTCGCCGGAGTCTCCGTTGTCCCGCAAGTTGCCCAAGTTTTCGGAGCTCCTGAAGTCCTCCGAGCGGCCGAAGTCTTCCTTGGCTGGAGTCGGTTCCCCTTCAAACTCAAATACTCCGGTTCGCCACTGCCAAAATTCCGGGGCCGATTGCTCGATCGAACTCAGCCAAGGGCGCGACACCCACAGCAACAAAGTAGACTCGCACATTTGCAGGTGTGCTTCGATGTCCCTCAAATAGCTCAGGAACGACCACTGCACGGCTGCTGAATGCCTGGTCAGGTGTTCTGCCCCCAGAATTTGAAATCCCGGCAAAGGGCTGTAGATGCCCATATTTTGGGGCGGTGGGTGTTGGGTCAGCCACGCGGCAAGCGAGCCCCAAGGGTTGGGATCGTTCAAGTCGAGTTCCAAGCTGACAAATCGGGGATAGTCGATCGGGGAGCGAGGATTGGAGCCTGCGCTCTCTGCGGTTAATTCTGCCTGCAAGCGGGCTGCCAGACAGTCCCGCAAGCACAAGTCGTCGCAGGCGGCAATAAAAATTTGACGGCGTAAGTTGAGGTCTATCGCCTGTTTCAAGCGTTGGTATATCTGCTTGTTCGAGCTAGAAACTTTTTGGGAAGGAGTAGACATCACAGTCTGGCGATTTTAGATTTTAGATTTTAGATTTTAGATTGGGATTTTAGATTTTAGATTTTAGATTCTAGAGTTGAGAGTTGAAATCGCCGATAGCCGATCGATCGCAACACCGACCCGTTCGGCAGTCAATCGCACGGTTAACCACCACAGGATTGTAGATTTTCAATTAGAAATCTTATGTTTTTGACGCTGCCGTCTGATTAATTGCAACCCAAGTCCCTGAACCCGATAAGTAGGTCATTGCGAAAAAACAATAGTATCTGGTAGGGGCGGGTTTAGCTAAGAATCTATGAAACCAGCCAGAAGATGAAGGCAAAACCCGCCCAACCCATCTAATATTTATTTGTACCCACCTACTTAGCAGAAAGAAAAAAGCACAAGCTTTCCACTTGTGTTATTTAGTGTTCCAGCTTTCTCGGCACAGTTCAGGACTATCGCAACTACCTGCTGTTTATTGAAACACAAAAACCATGTTGACCTTGGTTGGGAAACATGGTTAGTTGAAGAATTATTTAAAATTGCAATTTGAAGCAGCCTTGAGTCTGAACCCTGTTTTTTAGACGGAAGCCGCCACAAAAACCAAACCTGCCACTAACAGCGCTCCCGCAATACCCAGGATGATGTAGTTCCGCTGTTGGTTTTTGTTGGGAGGTTCGGCGCCGTAGACTTTCGGCTCTTTGGCAAAGTTGTTCAAGCGTCCGTCTTCTTCGGTAGTGTAAGGCATCGGCAGCAATCCTCTATATTTTTGATTGTCCTCACTTTACCAAAAAAACGCTATCAAAGTATCGCCCTTAATTTGGGGAATTTATTTTGAGGTGATGTCGGGTATATTACTCTAACAAAAACGGTTCGTAGTGCGGACTTTAGTCCGCAGCTTAAGAACGGACTAAAGTCCGCACTACGAACCTGTTGTGCGGACTTTAGTCCGCAGCTTAAGAACGGACTAAAGTCCGCACTACGAACCTGCTTAAGAACGGACTAAAGTCCGCACTACGAACCTGTAGTGCGGTCAATCTATCGGACATTATTTTGAGGTAACAGTACCTGTTTCCGGGGAAGAGGCGATCGCGTAATCTTTGACTGGCATTCTTCCAGCTAAGTAGGCGATCCGTCCTGCTTCTGCGGCCATTCCCATTGCTTTTGCCATTGCTGGAGAATTTTGGGCATTGGCGATCGCCGAATTAATCAGCAGTGCATCGGCTCCCATTTCCATTGCTTGGGCAGCTTCGCTGGGAGTGCCGATACCCGCATCCACTACCACAGGAACTTTTACCGTGTCAATAATGATTTGAATGTTGGCGGCATTATTGATCCCTTGGCCGGAACCGATGGGCGAAGCTAAAGGCATCACAGTCGCACAACCGACTTCTTCGAGGCGTTTTGCTAGCAGCGGATCGGCATTGATGTAAGGCAAAACGGCAAAACCTTCTTTGACTAATTGTGTTGCCGCTTCCAAAGTGCCGATCGGATCGGGTAGCAAATATTTAGCATCGGGAATTACTTCTAACTTTACAAAATTATTATCTTCCTGTCCCAAAAGCTTCGCCATTTCCCGCCCCAAACGAGCCACTCTAATCGCCTCATCAGCAGTTTGACAGCCAGCAGTATTTGGCAGCATCCAAATTTTAGTCCAATCCAGAGCCTCTGCCAATCCTTCATGGCCGGGAGCATTTGTTTGCACCCGCCGCACCGCTACAGTCACAATTTCGCACCTGCTAGCATTGACACTTTGCTGCATTTCGGCAATGCTGCGATATTTTCCCGTCCCCGTCATCAAGCGAGAATGAAAAGTTTTGCCGGCGATAATTAGAGGTTTGTCTAAAGGTGGCGTTGCTGTATCTACTGGATAGCCAAAAATGCTGTACTCAAGTGCCTCTTTCCATTGTTCTCTGCCTCCCAACATCTCTTCAAGCTGCCAACCTTCTTTATTTGTCAGCTCATCGCGAGTAACTGCATAAATAATTTGCCCAACTGTCATCAGTTTGGCATCTCGCGGCATATGATTTTTCAAGCCGACTTGTATGGCTTCTTCAAATTCATTAAAAACGTCTTCCATTTTCCCATTCCTCCCTAGTGATTTTTTGAACTTCTTCGCTGTTGAATACTAATATAATGATTTGAATCAGATGTGTTTCGTCCCAATAAAAAGCTTTTCTGATGCCATCGTTTATCTTCCAAAACTCGTAAATTTCTCGATTCACGTGAATAATAACGGCTGCTGCACCTTGTTTTTTTGCTCTACTGATTCCTTCTTGAATTCGGTATCTGATGTTTTGAGTCTGTTCTGTCAACTCCTTAAATTCGCAAATCTGACCGTCAATCTCAGCATCTGGCGTTCTCACACCCTCTGCTGCTTGCTCGCTCAGCATTCTAACTCTATTGCCTATTTTAGCCAAAACTTCAGCAACAAATATTTCCGAATCATTAAGATTGTGTTGTTGGTGGACGAGTACAAATCCGCCAGCTACCTCATCAAAATAATATCGCTGATATTCGGGTTCTGCATTTTCGTAGATGGCTTTGCTTGTCTGGATATATTCTGAATTCACCGTTATTATACTCTCAATGGACTCCGATCGCCTAAAGTTAAATGTATGAAAGCAACTGTCGAGCAACTGGCCGAAATTGGGATATTTGCCAGCTTAAACCGAACTGAATTAGAGCGATTGCAAGAATATACAGCAATTCGGACTTACCGACAGGGAGAAGTTGTGATGTATGAGGGCGATCGCATCCCCGAAAAATTATACACTCTTTCGATCGGTTCGCTGCGGGTGGCAAAACTCGGGGCGGCGGGCAAAGAAACTATTCTCCGCA
>JBBSNU010000392.1:0-5337 GCA_038260455.1 Chroococcales cyanobacterium
CGACGCGCCCGCCCTGAAACAAGCCGATATCGGCATCGCAATGGGAATTACCGGCACCGATGTCAGCAAAGAAGCTAGCGATATGGTGCTGCTAGACGACAACTTCGCAACAATTGTCGCCGCCGCTGAAGAAGGGCGAGTAGTTTATACCAACATTCGGCGCTTTATTAAGTACATTTTGGGCAGCAACATCGGCGAAGTTTTGACAATTGCGGCCGCACCTTTAATCGGTTTGGGAGGAGTGCCGCTGACCCCGCTGCAAATTTTGTGGATGAACTTAGTAACAGACGGCGTTCCCGCTTTGGCCTTGGCCGTGGAACCGGGGGAACCAAACGTGATGAAAAAGCCTCCTTTCAGTCCGCGAGAAAGTATTTTTGCGCGGGGTTTGGGTTCTTACATCATTCGGATCGGAATTATCTTTGCAATTTTGACGATCGCGATGATGTCCTGGGCTTACGGATATACTCACGCTCCGGGACACGGGAATCCAGAGGCTTGGAAAACAATGGTGTTTACAACACTGTGTTTAGCGCAAATGGGTCACGCGATCGCCATTCGCTCTAACACCCAGCTAACGATCGAGTTAGACCCCCGCACTAATCTTTTTGTTTGGGGAGCCGTGATTGTTACTACTGCTTTGCAATTAATGCTGATTTACGTTCCGCCACTGAGAGCATTTTTTGGAACTCACTATTTGTCGCCCTTTGAATTGATGATTTGCTTCGGTTTCAGCGCCCTGATGTTTGTCTGGATTGAAATGGAAAAACTGTTCGTGCGTTTGTACAAAGCTAGAAAATAGTATTATCAGCCGATATTTGGTTTGATCGTTCGGACTTTAGTCCGCATTCCTCAGAGGACTAAATTCCTCACTACAAAAGGTTTGTTGGTTCGATCGTTCGGACTTTAGTCCGCATTCCTCATAAGACTAAAGTCCGAACGATCAAACATCTGATTACCAATTACCATTTGCAAACCGATAAGGTACGCAATTCGCACCTTTCTTCTCTCTTCCTTCTTCCCTCTTCCTTCTTCCTTCTTCCCTCTTCCTTCTTCCTTTTTCCTTCTTCCTTCTTCCTTCTTCCTTCTTCCTTATTCCCAATATTATGTATTTAAAAACGCTGCACCTACGGCAGTTTCGGAACTACTACGATCAAAAAGTAGCGTTTGACGCTCCCAAAACCATTTTAGTAGGAAATAACGCTCAAGGAAAATCTAACTTGTTAGAAGCAGTAGAGTTGCTTTCCACCTTAAAAAGCCACAGAGTATCGCGCGATCGCGATTTAATCCTCGACTCAAAGCCGATCGCCCAAATAGATGCTACACTAGAACGTCAAACCGGAGCGATCGACCTATCTTTAACACTGCGATCGGGAGCGCGCCGCAGCCTGAAGCTCAACGGCGAACCGCTGCGCCGTCATTTAGACTTTTTGAGCGTCTTAAATGTAGTACAATTTTCGTGTTTGGATTTGGACTTAGTGCGCGGCGGGCCCGAAGGAAGGCGCAATTGGATCGATCGGCTAGTCATCCAATTAGAACCGATTTACGCTCACATTTTGCAGCAGTACAACCAAATTTTGCGCCAACGAAACGCTCTGTTAAAACGTTCTAAAGCAATCAGACAAGCCGAATTTTCCGAAAATATTGACAAAAACCGATTTCTGCAACTCGAAAATCCCGAACCGGAAAATATTCAATACTCCCCAATTCCCAACTCCCAATCCCCCATTCCCAGCTCAGAATTAGCCTTGTGGGACGCGCAGTTGGCGACAGCGGGCGCTCGCGTCATCCGCAGGCGCGATCGAATTTTGAAGCGTTTGATGCCACTAGCTCGCAATTGGCACCGTTCAATTAGCGCTTCAGCAGAAATTTTAGATGTGAAATACGATGCTAATATTGAAGTAAGCTCGGAATTAATTGATAAAGACAATCTCGAAGGAGTGCGGCAAGCATTTTTAGATAAAATTCAAAGAAGGGCGATCGCAGAACAGTTTCAAGGAACCACATTAGTCGGCCCCCACCGCGACGACATTACATTTACAATTAACAACACCCCAGCGCGTCAATACGCATCCCAAGGCCAGCAGCGAACTCTCGTATTAGCATTAAAATTAGCCGAATTGCAGCTTATTGAAGAAGTCGTAGGCGAAGCACCTTTACTATTGCTAGACGACGTACTTGCAGAACTCGATTTAAACCGCCAAAATCAACTTTTAGAAACAATTCAAGAACGATTTCAAACTCTAATTACTACGACTCACTTAGGCGCTTTCGACAGTCAGTGGCTGCGACAAACCCAAATTCTCTCCGTCGCTTCAGGACAAATCAATCGATTTTAGACTTGAGATTTTAGATTTTAGATTGATTGACGGATTGATTTTAAATTGGAGATTGATAAATCAATCCCTGTGAGATTGACAAATTTTACTTTTCATGGTATAGCTACAACAAATAATGAAAATTTGACATTATTTGACATTATTAGCTCAATTCGAGATACGATAAAGATTAAATTTGATTGCCGCTTTCGCTTCCTTTTTTTTAACCCTTATGAAGCATTACATTTCCCGTCTGTTAGCCCTCGTATTAGTTGTTGTCATCGGCGTAGCTGGCTGTACCAATGTTCCCGCCACTCTGAGTGGAGACTATAGCACAGACACATTAGCATTAGTCAGCAGCTTGAGAACAGCGCTCACTTTGCCAGAGGGCACACCGGAAAAAGCAGCCGCTCAAGCCGGTGCTCGCACAAGTATCAACGATTTTTTTGCTGCATACCGCCGCGATCCCGCTCTTACCAAGCTGACATCTTTTACGACAATGCGGACGGCATTAAACTCTTTAGCAGGACATTATAGTTCCTATCCAAACCGTCCCGTTCCTGAAAAGTTAAAAAATCGTCTTGAAATTGAATTTCAGCAAGTAGAATCTGCTCTTAATAGAGGGGCTTAATTTCAAAATTTAAGGATAAAAGATCGATTTTAATAATTCATCTTTCATCCTTGAAATTTGAGTGTTAACAATTTTTAGTAGAATATCAACTGTTTTTAGCGCCGACTTTACCCAGGCGCTTTTTTTGCTGAATTTAGTTAGCCGTAGGGTGCGTCGCCATCGAAAATCCACAAATAAAAATCGACAATCTCACAAATCCGCACCTGTGCTTGCAGGGTTGAAGTCAGTCGATTTTTGAGAAATGCTATAAGTAGGGTGCTTGTACCCGTTTTTGGGCGGAGTTAACGAGAAAAAAAGTAGAAAATTTGTAGATGTGCGTCTGGGCGATCGCAAATCAGCAGATCGCCAGCCAATTTAAACTAGAAAACCCGATTCAACTATCCCATGAAAATTGCACCAACTCGCATCGCGAACTTTCAACACCAGCGACGCTTTTTAAGTGCGGTAACTGCTGTTTTAACAAGTAGCTTAATCAGCCAACTTGTGTGGCCATTTATCGAAAATCAAGCAGCCTTTGCCGAAACATCAGCCTATTGCCAATTATCCAAAGAAGACGTAAATCAAAAAGAAGACTTGCGCCGCGCCGCGCTGTCAGGAAAATCAGAATCCCAGCAAGCATATTTTGCCGTTTTGAACAAACACGCGCGGGAAATAGCACAATGCCGCCAAAAAACTTGGCCCCAAACCCAAGCAGTTTGGCTGCGTTTGTATCCCTGCGATGTCAGGCCAGGAGAAATCGATCGCGTATTAGACAAAGTTGTCAATAAAGGCTACAATGAAGTCTATATCGAAGCGTTTTATGACGGTCAAGTGCTGCTTCCAGTAGCAGACAATCCGACTGCTTGGCCTTCGGTTTTGAGAAATCCCGGCTACGAAAAATACGATTTGCTGGAAAAGGCGATCGCCAAAGGCAAACAGCGAGGTTTAAAAGTATACACCTGGTTGTTTACCATGAACTTTGGCTATACCTATTCTCAGCGTCCCGACAGACAGCAAAACCTCGCATTAAACGGCCAAAACCAGACAAGTTTAACAATAATTAAAGACGCAACAATTAACGACGACTTCGGAGAAGTTCCGGGCAATCAAGCCTTTATCGACCCCTACAGTCCGCAAGCGAGGCAAGACTATACTTTATTAGTAAATCAAATAGTCAAGCGCAAGCCACAAGGAATGTTATTCGACTACATTCGCTATCTACGGGGCTTCGGGCCGGCTTCAGTTGCTACCAAAGTTCAAGACTTGTGGATTTACGGCCCAGCATCGCAGCAAATGCTTTTACAGCGGGCTAGCAATCAGCAAGGACGAGATTTAATTCAGCGATATTTGACTAAAGGATTTATCAATACTAATGACGTTCAAGCAGTAGTCAAACAGTATCCGAATGAGCGAGAACCTCTTTGGCAGGGGCGAATTCCGCAACCTGTACCAGTAGCAACTCCCGCTTCTGGCAGACAGAATGCCGCATCAAAAGTAGCTTCACAAACTCCCGCCACAAAATCGCCAAACACTGCAAAACCGACACCAAAACCGACACCAAAACCGCCGCTTCCCGACACCGGCATTCTACAAAAAGACCTCTGGCAACTGAGCGTTGCTCACGCAGTCCAAGGAATTTTAGATTTTTTTGGGGTCGCAACTCGGCCAGCTCAAAGCCTGGGAATTCCTGTAGGAGCGGTATTTTTTCCTGATGCAAATAAAAAAATAAATCAAGGGGGATATGATTCGAGATTGCAGCCTTGGGACAGCTTTCCGGCTGCTGTAGAATTCCACGCGATGTCTTACGGAAATTGCGGGGATGTAAGCTGTATTGTGCCGCAGGTGGAGCGGGTAGTGAGTTTAGCGCCTCCGGGAGCAAAAATTATTCCTGCCATTGCCGGAGATTGGGGAAAATCTGTGAAAAATCGGCCGTCTTTGGAGATTCAAATGCGGGCAATTCGTTCGGCAACGCCGCAAATTAATGCGGTGAGTCATTTTTCTTTTGGGTGGCAAGAACCGGAGGATGAAAGGGCACGGCAGACTTGTCGCTTTTAGCGTAATTATTTGTAGGGACTGCGCGAATTGCGTCTCTACAAAACGGGATTTTGGCTGGTGGGTAACTGTTGGACAAACTCTTGATGTGCGTCACTGTTTAATCCGGCTTGAAGGGTTGCGATCGCACTTGGCATATCCCCATCTATAAGTGCTGAGACTGCCAGCCACAGCCCCGGAAAAACTCGACTGCGGATAATTCCTTCAGCATCGGGGAGCAGAGATATATATTCTTCTTCCTGCAAGGAAAACCAATCGATCCGGCGATTCATGACTTGCCAAACGAGATATTCTTTGACTCCATTGCGGCGGTAAACTCGTTTTTTGTCCCGCAGATCGATCGTAGCGGTACTTGCAGAA
>JBBSNU010000393.1:0-5322 GCA_038260455.1 Chroococcales cyanobacterium
CGCCCCTCAAAAATACTTTGGGTTGGTGGCTGGTGCTCCCCAAAACCAACGCCCCCACCCCCCCCCCCACTACGAACCTTTGTATGGGAACCTTTGTATGGGAGCCTTTGTATGGGAACCTTTGTAATTTAAGAACCGCTCGACTGCGAATTCATTTCTTCCAAAATTCGATCGACTTTAGTAGCCGCTTGAGTTCTGCCCTGCTTGATAAATAACTCCGAGCATCTCAGCGCAAGCATTTATAGTGCGAGCGGCCCCGAGCGCGTTTTGTACTCGCGATGGGGGACGATCGCACGCTCAATAAAAAAAATGCTTTTTGCAAAACTGAGATGCTCCCAACTAAAAACTTAAATTAGCTATTTTTGTTTGAGTACCAGCAAGGTGATGTCATCAAAAACCTTTTGTTCGCCGATGTGCGATCGCACGTTTTGAATTACAGCCTGCCTGATTTCTGCAGCGGTTCGCTGCCAATTAATCTGTATTACGTCAATTAACCTATCTAAACCGTAAAGCACTTTATCCATATTCTCAGCTTCCGTAATCCCATCAGTGTACAGCACTACCACATCTCCTGAATACAACTGCACAACGGTTTCAGCAACAAATTCAGCAATATCTGCATCCAGCCCGATCGGGAAACCCAGATCGATCGTATCAAACCGCTCGACAGAACCGTTACACCGCACCACAATCATTTCTTCGTGCTGTCCGCTCAACTTCAGCATCCCCTCCTGATAGTCTAGCAAAGCAAGCGTCGCATTTTTATCGCATTTCATCCGCTGCACATTATCATAAATTGCACTGTTAATAGCAGTTAAAAATCTCACCGGATCTGGTTCGTTGTAGGCGAGCAAAGTTCGGACTGCCGTTTGAACCATAATCATTAAAACACCGCTTTCCAATCCGTGTCCCGTGACATCGCCAATCCCAATTTTCACTCTACCTTCGTGCTGGAGTACGTCGTAATAGTCGCCGCCTACTTCCTCAGCAGCCTCCATAAATCCTGCAATATCTAAGCCGATAACTTCCTTCAACTCTAAATCTTTCGGTAGCAGCATTTGCTGAATCTTGCGAGTGACATCAAGTTCGGCGCTCATCCGCATATTTTCAGCTTTTAGGCGATCGTTGAGAACACTAATTTCTTGGTTTGCACCAACCAAAGCATCGGCAATCTTGTTAAATGAACTCACAACTTGTCCGAGTTCATCTCTGTTATCCAAAAAGATTTTGTGGTCTAGATTGCCGCTTGCCATCTTTTTTGACGCTTCGTCCAGCACAAATACAGTTTGCATAACTGCTCGGTAAAAAGATACAAACAAATAAATAACTATTGCTAAACTTGTTAACACAGAAATAGCAATTATGCGCTTTTTTGCAACAAAACTATAAATCCGCTTTTGTAGGAGAAAGTCTAATTCAGCGAGACTTTCGTCCCACAGTTCAAAACTCGAAGTCAGAACTCGATCGCTGCCATCTAGATAGGCATAATATTCCACTACGGCTGTGGGATAAATCAGTTTATCTAGTTGGCCTGTTAGCTGTTCTACTACCGCGTTAAATTTCCTCAAAGACTCACTTAGTTTCGGTCGCAGATTCCCGTGAGGATTATTGCTAAATCCTACCTCCATATTGATTGCTACATCCTGATTGAGTTCTCTCAATTTGCCCGCCAAAGTAATCATTTGCGCTCTTTCCTCTGGTGTGGCATCGGAACGCACGCTACTTTTTTGAGAAATTAGCCTAATTTGTGACAAGATTTTTTGCATTTCTGGAAGCTTCAATAAAGTGGCATCCATCAAATAATAGGTATCTAGATCTGGGTCTAATATTAGATTGGAAGTGTCGCCAACCTGAACGCTCAATCTATTAATAGATGTTGCTAGTTTATAATATACAACATCGTAGGTTTCTAAACTCCACTGGCTGCGACGAAGTTTGAAATTTTGCCAGTTTTGATAGAGATTATTAAATTTGTCGCTGCTAACTAAAGTTTTTCCTAGTCGGCGGTCTGTATTTGCCAGAGATTGAAAGTTTTCCTCTATCTTAGCTTCTAAATTTTCCCTGGCATCGAGATTGGTTAAATTGTGATTTAAAGCCTGATAATTTAACAATTGAAGCTTGGGTATGTATTCCCTCAACTGTCGCAAGGGGCGCAGATATTCATTACCGTAGATTTCTTTTTGGGCAAAATCAACCCGGCTGTTAATTTCGGAAATCAACAGGTATATGACCAAGGTTAATGGCAGGGCAAATAGAAAACCGATTAAGGTAAATTTTTGAGGATAGCTCAGCCGATTCATTAAATGGATTCCGAGGGATTTTTTGTTCATCATCGATTCATTTCAACAATATTGTACTAAAAAAGTAGCGATCGCTACTAAAGTATTTTTGACTCTGCCCAACAACGGATACAGGCTGCCGCAGGGCTGTGGAGAGTTCAAAATCTTAGACTTTTGTAACACTTTCGCACTCTTTGGTAAAAAACCGCGTTTGACGGGCAAAAATACTGCATCCAGACCTTGAATCCCGATAAAAACCCGGTTTCTGCGGTATTTATGCGTCCAACACTGTTTGCTTAAACCTCCGGTAATTCATCTAAAATCTAAAATCTAAAATCTAAAATCTAAAATCTAAAAATGACGCTTCGATCGCACTTTAAAAATAAAATGCTACAATGAAAATAATTGGCTTAAGTTGCAATGCCTCCCCGTTATGCTGGAACAGATTGTGCTGCATCGGTTTGAGAGCGCCGGCTCAGCTCGCCTATCACAGTCTAAAACACCTTTAGTAGTTTTGGCACAATCGATAGTTATTTGTACTGAAATTCTCGACCACCATCAGATTCTTTTCAGAATATTTACTTAGGGCTGAATTTTTCTCGATACCCGCAGATTAAAAGTAAAAATTAAGTAATAACTCGGTAGTGCAATTTTCCTGAGACATCAGTACCGGCAGCGAGGATAAAATACTTGTGCCGCACCGGCCCTCAAGTCGGTTCTGCACAAAGCAACAAACAGCACCAACAGCAGTGTCTAAATAAATATCTGCTTTTGAGCGATCGCTCTCGATCGCGCATCGTGTAAAGTGAGGCAGAAGACCCATGATCAAACGAATCTCCGAAAATAACTCTCAAAACAATAAAAACCGAACCCAAAAGCAACCGAATCCTTTGATATTGGCCGTAGTGCTGACAGGAATTGTGGTTTGGGAAATATATCCGCCGCTCGTACATAGCGCGGAGGCTAACGCGGCCGCTCTCAAAGATTCTCTCCCCCTGTGGGAAAGCCCAGAGCAGTCAACGGCGGTTTCTCAAAAAATTAGCGATTCCCGATTAGCACTAAATAGTTTAATTTCCTCTCCGGGCAATTTGGCAGAGAACGCGCGCCCAAATCCCTCGAACCAATTGCCGGCAACTGTAGCAGCAGCAGTTCGCCAAGATTTGTCGCGCCAAACTGGAATTGCTGCTGACAAGTTGAAAGTAACTGAATCGAGACTGCAAAGTTGGCCGAATACTTGTTTGGGGCTGGCGAAAGCTGATGAAATTTGCGGTCAAATGATTGTCGAAGGTTGGCGGGTTGTAGTTTCTGACGGCCGCAAAACTTGGGTTTACCGCACCAATGCTAGGGGAAATATGTTGCGCTTGGAAAAGAAATAGCCTGTTCCACAAAAAGATGAGGGTGCATCTGTGTTTTGCATTTGTAGTGCGAGCGTCCCCGCTCGCGTGCTTTACACAGCACGCGAGCGGGGACGCTCGCACTGTATAATTCCGATGCTACCGGATTTGATATGAAACCAGGTTTACAAAAACTTTTGTCCGCGGCTCGACTGAGCTTCGCCGAACGTCCTCCGCAGTGTCAAGAAAATAACATAATTTCAACGGCCCGGTCTTCTTCCACCCGCTCCCGGACGTTCGGCCGGCTGGGTCGAGTCGCCGGTGCAAGGCAAGTACAGACGCTGTTTCAACCGCTGTCTTATTTGGGAAGTTGATTTCTTTCTATGATGCCGCCGCCCAACAGCACATCTCCGTCATACCAAACAGCGGCTTGTCCGGGAGTAATGCTCAACTGCGGTTCGTCAAAAATTACCTTGACTCTTGTACCGCAGGCTTTTTCGTCGGCTTGGGAGGTTTCTACAGGAATAATTGTAGCGGGGACGGGTTGCGATCGATAGCGAATCTGTACAGAAGCCCGAATCGGAGCAGTCGGTGCGGCTACAGAAACCCAATTTACTTTCTGGACATTGCATTCAGATTCTACTGCCAACTGGCGATCGCCCACAATTACCCGATTAGCACCAGCATCGAGTTCAATCACGTACAGCGGTTCAGCAGCAGCAATTCCGAGGCCTTTCCGCTGGCCGATGGTGTAGTGGTGCACGCCGTCGTGCTGTCCGAGTACCCGGCCCGCCTTGTCAACAATGTCACCCTTATGCGGCGCGATGTACTTATCCAGAAAAGCCCGCATCGAACCGTTACTTTCCACCAAGCACAAATCTTGACTTTCCGGCTTGTCGGCAGTGCTCAAGCCAAATTCCGCCGCGATTCTGCGAGTTTCAGTCTTGGTAATTTCCCCCAAAGGAAACTCCGTACCGGCAAGTAAATCTTGTGTTAAATCGTACAAGAAATAAGACTGGTCTTTGCCAGGGTCGATCGCCCGTAGCAACTGATAGCGACCCGTAGCAGTATCATAGGTAATGCGAGCGTAGTGTCCCGTCGCAATCTTTTCAATTCCTAATTCTTCGTGAGCATACTTGAGCATCGGCCCAAACTTCACAGTTTTATTGCACTGCGAACAAGGCAAAGGCGTCACTCCTGCACTGTAACCGTCCACCAAATAATCGACAATACTTGCCTTAAAGACTTCACGGCTGTCCACAATGTGGTGGGGAACGCCCAAATCTTCGCAAAGTTTAGCGGCATCGACCATTCCCTCAGAGCAGCACTGACCTTTGCCTTTCATCAGCCACAGCGTTAAACCCACCACTTCATAGCCCTGATGGTGTAAAATTGCGGCTGCTGCGGAACTATCGACCCCGCCGGAGAGGCCTACAACAATCTTGTTCATGATTCGGAGAGAATTTGCTATTTTACTGTTACTTTGTGCGATCGAGCTAATCGATCATACCACAAATATACTACAAAGAAGACCGGGCGGTTGAAACCGCGTCTATACAAACGAAACCCACCTCCGTGGGTTGAAGACGGAGCGGTTAAAATTACGTTTCTATGTTTTTGCCCTTACCTACTTAGCTGAAATTTTAACACTAATATGACTATTCAAAAATTTGTTGTCACCGCCGACCAAATGCGGCAAATAGAAGCGA